>NZ_JBFODV010000202.1:0-7750 GCF_040908495.1 Aeromonas sp. R1-1
CCCCGCCTCACCTACGATCCCGCCATCCACACCCACTTTCACCAGTGGATCGGCGAACAGCAGCGCACCGCCGAAACCCGGGTGCTGGCCCACGGCAGCGAGCTTGCCAGCAGCGAGCTGTGCCGCTGGATGGGGCTGGAACCCTTCACCCCACTTTATGAAATCCGCCGCCAGCGGCTGATCGACGGTCGCCCGGTGCTTCATGTCAGCCACCACCTGCTGGCGAGTCGCTTTCCCGATATCGCCAGCGCACCGCTGGCCAGCTCCCTCACCGAGCTCTATCAGCAGCGCTATGGCATAGGCCAGGGTGGGGCGAGTCTCGAGATCACCCCCTCGGCGGCGCGCGGCGCCATCGCCCGCGCCCTCAATCTGGCAGAGGGGAGCGCGGTGCTGCGGCTGGTGCGGGTCAATTACGACGAGCGGGGCGCTCTGGTGGATTGTGATATCGAACACTGGCGGCCGGATGCGATCCGCATCTGTCTGGATACGCGAGCATTGCAGCCGCTCGCAGGCAAGCTGCAACAAACCCGGATCGCCGATTAGACTCCAGCCAACAGAGCGGATCCCGCAGGATCCGCCGGGATCAGTTGTCGATATTGGGGATCATGTCGTCAAAACTCTGATAGCCGCAGTCGGCCAGTTGCAGCGACATGGTGTAGGTCTTGGCGTGCTCCTGCTGGCCGATGGCGGGGCGGTTGAGCTTGATCTCCTGATGCCAGTACTCCTTCATCCGGTCGATCAGCGCCATCGCCTCTCCCTCGTTGAGGTGCAACTGGCAGAGCGCCATATAGTTGTTCGACTTGTGCATGTTCTCCACCAGATACTCCCCCAGCACCGACATTGCCTGCCGCGCCTGCTGGCGGGCGAAACGGCTGTGCTGCTCGAAGCTGATCCGCTCGCTGATCAGGAAGTGGTAACTGTTGTCGATACCAAGCTGCAAAATGCCGAGCTTCTCCAGCTTGCGCAGATAGAGGTAGCAGGAGGCATCGGTCAGGCCGTACTCCCGCTTGAGATCGATCAGCGTCTTGTCGCGCCAGAAGATATTGGCGAGAAAGGCGTAGAGCCCCGGTTCGTTGTGAAACGCCTCGTCCTGCTCCTGAGTGAAGACGGCGCGGCGGCTCTGGGCGTCCTGAGTGCGATCCAGCAACTCCTCGAACGAGAGCCCCACCAAATGGCAGATCTCCAGCAGAGTATCGAACGGCAGCGAGGGCTTGTTCATCATCCGTTTCACGGTCGCGATGGAGACACCCATGGCTTCTGCCAGGGTCTGATAGCGGATCCCCTTGTCGGTCAGGGTCTTCTTCAGGGTGTCGAGAATATTGTTGGCCAGGGTCTGGCTGTAGGTCATGCCACTCTTCCTTGTTATCGCACTTTCATTGCATGGTTATGCCGAGTCAGCTTCTGACCTGTTTTCACCTTCAAGGCTCAGATATTGACACCGAAAAAACAGCCTAGAGAAAAAATCGCCTACAACGCCCATCAGGACAGACCAGTTGAACGATGAGGTCGCAAAATCTGACACCAGACAGTGCATATCTTTCAACTCGCAAACATTTTGCTAGTGCTGCATAGAACATCGCGCATAATCGAAACGTATCGAATTCAAGACCCTTCCTGGTTGAGAAATCGATTGTTTGCTTCCAAATTTTTATCTTTTAAACCGTAAGGTTTTTTCTCTTTCCTGGCATTGGGCGGCGCTGATAGCACCGCCCTTTTCTTTTCCCTGAATTCGCAGGTCAGGTCAAGGGCCCCGGCAAGGGGAAGTGTCACCGGCCACCCACCGCCTACTGATGCGCCAGCCACCACGACCTCTCTGGCAAGGTATCCTAAACGGCCATCAATACCGTGTTATGGCCATTCAATATATTTAAATGGCTTACTTGGAAAGCTTCATTAATTATAAAAACGAATATAATCAAGTTATTTGGAATTCCAAAAACCTATCTTTTAAATGGCTTGTATATATAAGCAAACAAAATTAATCAGGCCGCACGACCCATATCTGCTTATCGCGCCTCATGCCCACCCCAACAACTGCGGCCGGGTGAAGAGAAAAGCCACCCATAAGAACCCACCCACTTATCTGGTGGGCAACATGGCCCACGCAAAACAGCCTCAAAAGACCACCAAAACCCTCAATGGGAACAATCCCAAACCTCAAAAAGAGCAAAAAACAGGCAAAAAGATAGATTTTTTTCTCATAGTTTCACCTTGTGATGCGTTCAAAAAACCATCAAAAAGAACCTGATGCCAATCAGTGACATCTGAGATGCCAATTTTTAGACAACTCATCACGGCTACGCTCTAATGAAAATTTAATGCCGATACAAATCAATCACATAGAACCAAAACCGAACTCTCAGCCTGTCATTTGCCTCACCAGTTAATTATTTAAACCTCAATAAAGCTAAAACTCTAATAACACCATTTATTAAACAAAATGCCCCTGCTTGCAGCCAGTCATATTTAGAAGAATGGGGAAATCACTCTCTTGTTATTCAGAAATTCGCTGACTATACTGCGGCCCCTCTGTGAAAGCAGAGCAATGACGGAAATATAAAAAGCTTCATGGATTGAGCAATATAAATCACACGCAGTTCACGCAACACAAGGTTATTTATCCATGAACAAGTTTAATAAAATTGCCGCTTTCTCCCTGCTTGCTCTGGCCATGAATGGCGGCGCCCATGCCGAAGGCTGGTATGCAGGTCTGGATCTGACCACCTCCAAGATGGATCTCGATGGTGCAGCCAAAGACGCCTATGACGCCAAGCTCATCGATGACCAACTCGACGGCGGCAGCCTGATCGTGGGTTACAGCTTCAAACCCTGGCTAGCCGTTGAAGGTGGCCTGCACGCCCAACAGATGGATCAGCTGGTCTGGGTGACCTCCCCGATTGCAACCGGCTTTGCCGACACCACCATCGAAACCCGCAGCATCAGCCTGGCCGCCAAGCTGAGCCAGCCGCTGGCCTGGGGCTTCAGCGCCTATGCCAAACCGGGTATCGCCTACACCCGCACCGAAGTGGAAGTTGTCGGCAACGCCACTCTCCTCGGTTTCAGCGGTCAGGGAAGCAAGAGCGCAACCAAGAGCAAGGTACACCCCAATCTGGAAGTAGGTCTGGACTACGCCTTCAACGACCACTTCTCTGCCGGTATCGGTTACGAGCGCCAGTTCGACGCCCTGAGCCTGGGTGACGAGCACTACTCTCTGGATACCTTCAAGCTGGGTCTGCGCTACCACTTCTAAGTCGCGCCGCGTCAGTAACAATGCAAAAGGGCCGCAGGTTTCAAACCTGCGGCCCTTTTTACTGCTCTTCTTTCCGTGCCCTGCGCGTTAGCAGATCTGGTCTTTACCCAGCTGCTTGGCCTGATAGAGCGCCCGATCGGCACGCACCATCAGGCTCTCTTTCTGCTCATCCTGTTGATACTCCGCCAGCCCGAAGCTCATGGTGGCGGGCGCATGGGGGCAGATGGGCTCGCTCGCCATCAATGCCTGAAACTTGCTCGCCACCACCAGCGCATCCTCGCGGCCGGTGTTGGGCAACAACACCATAAACTCGTCACCCCCCCAGCGGGCCAGCAGATCGATCTCGCGGATATGGCGGCGCACCAGCGCCACTATGTTGATCAGGGTCTGATCCCCGGCGTTGTGGCCATAGCTGTCGTTGATCTGCTTGAAGTTGTCCACATCCATGGCGATCACCGTAAACGGCTGATGGAAGCGGCGCGCCCGCTCGCACTCCAGCTGCAACGCCCGCTCCAGCCGATAGCGGCTGGCGGCACCGGTCAGGGCATCGGTCTCTGCCAACAGACGGTTCTCCTCGGCTTTCTGTTGCAGCGCCTCGTTGAGTCGCACCAGCTCGGCGGTGCGCTCGGCAACCTGCTGCTCCAGCGACTGATTGCGCCGCTCCAGCTGTTCCAGCAACAACTTGCTGGCGTGGATATCGCGATGGGCGCCGATCATCCGCGCCACAGACCCGTCGGGATTGCGCTCAATGATGCGGCCGCAATCCTCAATCCAGAGGTAACTGCCATCCCGGCAGCGGCAACGGTACTCGGCACGATACTCATGGGCGCTGCCGCTCAGGCAGAGATCGAACTTCGCCATCACAGCCGCCAGATCGTCGGGGTGGATCACGTTCTCCCAGGTGAAGACGGTATTGCCGAGGGAGTGAGGCTCGTAACCCAGCATCCGGTACCAGCCGGGGTTGCGATAGACAAAACCGGTATTGGCATGCCAATCCCAGATGCCATCGCTGGTCACCTCCAGAATGCCATGCACCACGGCCTCGCTGACATCCGAGATCCTGATCGTGTCACTGTCCTGCACCATAGCAGTTATCCTTGTTCTTCCGCCCCGCGCCACCACGGGGAATCGCGCTGTTGTCGTGAGGCGCTACCTTGGCATATTGCAACAGAACTGTCAGCCAGAACCCCACCGCACCACCGTTTCCCCGGTTATCGGCCACTCACGGCGCAGGCTGAGTCAGGGTGGCCATAAGTGTGGCTCAAGCGCGCCCCATTTACCGGATTTAACTCACGATTCAGTCATTTGGGGGATGGGAATAAATGAGGGGATACCCAGAGGCCATCACAGAGGTCACTCGGCCAGAGTCAGCCGATAAAAATCCGTCTCCCGATGTTTCGGATTGGGGCGCAGAAATACCCAGCCAAAGCGCCGGTAATGGTTCAAGGCCCGCACATTGGTGCGACTCACGGAGAGGATCGCCCTTTTGCAGCCAGCCCCCAGCAACTGCTGGCGAATATAGGCCTGCAACTGCGCGGCCAGCCCGCGGCCACGATATTCAGGGAACAGATAAATCAGCTGCACATAACCGGTCTCGGGTTCATCGGAAAAGCTGCGAAATTCCAGCTGGCCCACCAATTGTTCACCCGCCCAGACATGAAGGTAGTGCCATTGCGCTTGCCCCAGCCTTTCATGGATCCGCTCCCGATAACCGTCGATAAAGTCGGCAAAACCATTATGGGTATGAAAGCTGCAAAAATAGGCATCCCTGCGTGCCTGCACACAGAGCTCGTAATCCCGCTCCAGATCGATGGTGTTAAATTCAAGTCTCAAGCAATGACATCCTGTCGTGTGTTGGTTGGATGCTGGGTGTAATAAGCGCAGCGCATTACACCTTTTGGCAGATAAATAGCAGCGGTGCAATTCACTTCGTTCTTTGCACCCTACTCGCCCTCACCCTGCCCTCTCCCAAAGGGAGAGGGGTTATACATAATCAGGGATACTCTTGTGAGGTATAATATAATTATTTCATAAACATCAAATTATATCTCGCTACTGGAATCTAAAGAGAAATCAGTTGCTACAGGTTTAACAACTAGTGGTGAACTACTCATATATGGAACTTTTCCTGATGGAACGATACTCGATGCGGCCTCAAGATGGACATCTTGATCATCAAAGAAAATATGTGGTTTGAATGCTTTCAACACTTTCGCTTTTCCTACTCCGCCGAGGAAAAAAGCTTCATCTACATAAATCCCCCAGCTTCTCAAAGTCTTAATAACTCGCATTTCAGAGGGACTATTACGAGCCGTAACGATAGCAACCCGCAGCGGGGAATATTCAATCTTCATCGGAAGTCGATTACGTAACACCGCGAGTTTTCTCAGTAAGTTAGCATAAGGCCCATCTGACATTGGTACATCTTGTAAAGCATCTTCTCTTGCATGAAAAGCGGCCATCCCTTCCGTTTTATATACCAATTCACTCTCGTCAGAAAACAATACAGCATCGCCATCAAATGCAATTCTTACTTGTCCCTCAGGTATTTGTGCAGCTTCTTTTGGAGGCAACTTTACCACAGCAGCGGCGCACTGCCTCGAATCAATAACTTGTTGAGCATCGCCAACATTTGTTGTCAGAAACAAATCGACATCAAATGCATCTAAGTAGTCAACTACAGACTCTCCCGCAGTAAATGCTGAACGAGTTATATCTAACTTCATATGCCGGATCGTATTTAGTACTCTGAGGCCAGTCTCTGGACTATTCCTAGACATAACCACAACCTCAACTAAAGGAGACTTCTCCCCAGCTTCAAGGTGAGAATTTAGAGCAAGCAACGCTTTAACTAGAGGAAACCCTGTACCCGGAGATAATGGCTGGTCCTCATGTGCCAACATATAGTCACGATAGCGGTCAATCGCGACATCACGATCAGTATCAAACATGTCTCTAAATATTTGATCTGACTCATTCATATCAAATAATGCGGTAGCAGATATCCCAACCACTAGAGTTTTACTTAAATCCAATGCCATAACATTTCCCTGTTTCAGTCAGATAAAAATTACAGTTCATCATTCATAGTTGTTAATTCCCCCAACCTCTCCGCCAGACCGGAATAACGCTCGGTCTTTTTCCGTACTGCCTGTGCCAGCAGGGCGCGATCGCCGTAGAGATCGAGCCGCGCCTTGGCGCGGGTGATGCCGGTATAGACCAACTCGCGGGTCAGCAGCGGGCTGGGGCTGTCGGGCAGCACCAGCACGGTATGGGCAAACTCCGAGCCCTGGGATTTGTGGATGGTCATGGCGTAGACCGTATCAACGGGCGGCAAACGGCTGGGCAGCAGGGCCCGCAATGTGCCATCCGGCTGCTCGAACCATACCTTGAGGCGCCCGGTTTCATCCGGCAGGCAGAGCCCCATATCGCCGTTGTAGAGGCCAACACCGTGGTCGTTTTGCACCACCATCACCGGGCGACCGGCATACCAGTCGCCATCGCGGGCGATCAGGCCAGCCCGTGACAGGGCCAGTTCGAGCCGCTCGTTAAGTCCCAGCACGCCGAACGGGCCATCGCGCAGGGCGCAGAGGATCTGGAAGCTGTTGAATGCCTTGAACACGGCGGCGGGCGCTTCCCCCGCGCGGGCCGCCTTCAGATAGCTGCCGTAACCGGCTACCCCCTGAGCAATCAGGGCGTCGTAGGCCTCTCCCGCCCAGGGGTGCAGGTTGATATCGGCGAATCCTGCGCCCCAGACTGATTCCACCGCCGTGGCATCGCCGCTGTTGCAGGCGCGCGCCAGCTGGCCAATGCCCGAATGCTGATCAAAACGCCAGCTCTTGGCCAGCAAACAGAGGCTGTCGCGCACCGGTGCCCCCGCGGGCGTGCCCTGCAAGCGGTAGCCGGTCTGGCGAGAGAGCCACTCCGCCTGTGCCGGGCTGATGCCCTGCTCAATAAAGCTGCAGATATCGCCGAGCACGGCCCCCGCCTCCACCGAGGCGAGCTGATCCTTGTCGCCGAGCAGGATCAGGCGGGCGTGGCTCGGCAACGCATCGAGCAGGCGCGCCATCATCGGCAGATCGACCATGGAGGCCTCATCTACCACCAGCAAGTCGAGGTGCAGCGGGTTGCCCGCGTGGTGGCGGAACTGGCTGCGCCCCGGAATAACCCCGAGCAGCCGGTGCAGGGTGCCCGCCTCGGCGGGAATGGCCTCCACCCACTCGGGGGGCAGATCGAGGGCCTGCAGGGCAGAACCGATACTCTCGGTGAGGCGCGCCGCAGCCTTGCCGGTGGGGGCCACCAGCCGGATCGCCGGGGCCTTGCCCGCTTGCAGACCGGTCTCCACCAGAATGGCGAGCAGCTTGGCCACCGTGGTGGTCTTGCCGGTGCCGGGGCCGCCGGAGATCACCGCAAAGGGGCGCGCCGCCGCGGTGGCCGCCGCCAGCTTCTGGCCGTTGCAGCAGAGCGCCTCGGGCACCAGCGCATCCAGCTTGCTCAAGT
>NZ_JBFODV010000203.1:0-27553 GCF_040908495.1 Aeromonas sp. R1-1
GGGTGAGGGCGCCGGGGGTGAGGGCTAAGGAGCCTTCCTTTCTCGACCGCTGGTACGAACTTGAGTGGGACGATATTGGCATGCAGATCCGCGCCAAGACTGCCGCCGATGTAGAGCGGGCGCTGGGTTCACCGCGCCGCACGCTGAGCGATTTTATGGCGCTGATCTCTCCAGCTGCCGAGGCGTTTTTGCCGCAGATGGCAGCCGAGGCCGAGCGGCTCACCCGCCAGCGCTTTGGCAACACCATCGGCTTCTATGTGCCGCTCTATCTGTCGAACCTCTGCGCCAACGACTGCACCTACTGCGGCTTCTCCATGAGCAACCGCCTCAAGCGCAAAACCCTGAATGTAGAGGAGATAGAGCGCGAGTGTCTGGCCATCAAGGCGCGCGGTTTTGACAGCGTGCTGCTGGTGACCGGCGAGCACGAGCACAAGGTGGGGCTCGCCTATTTTCGCGAGGTGATGCCCATCATCCGCCGCCACTTCAGCACGGTGGGGATGGAGGTGCAGCCCCTCTCGCAGGCCGAATATGCCGAGCTGAAAAGCCTCGGCCTCGATTCGGTCATGGTCTATCAGGAGACCTACCACGCCCCCACCTACGCCCGCCACCACCTGCGTGGCAACAAGCGGGACATCGCGTGGCGCCTCGCCACACCGGATCGGCTCGGTCGCGCCGGTATCGACAAGATTGGGCTGGGGGCGCTGATCGGCCTCTCCTCGGACTGGCGCGCCGACAGCTACTTTGTCGCCGAGCATCTGAGCTGGCTTGAGCGCCACCACTGGCAGAGCCGCTACTCGCTCTCCTTCCCGCGCCTGCGCCCCTGCACCGGTGGGCTGGAGCCTGCCGTGGTCATGTCGGATCGTCAGCTGGCCCAGCTTATCTGCGCCTGGCGCCTCTTCTCGCCCACGCTGGACTTGTCGCTCTCCACCCGCGAATCGGCCACCTTTCGCAACGGCGCGGTGCGCCTTGGCATCACCCAGATGTCGGCCGAGTCGCGCACCCAGCCGGGTGGCTATGCCGAAGGGGATGCCGAGGAGCTGGAGCAGTTCGCCATACACGACGACCGCCCGGTGGGGGAAGTGGCCGCCGCCGTGCGGCAGGCGGGGTTGCAGCCGGTGTTTAAAGATTGGGAACCCTTCTTGGGCCGATAGGGGCGGCCACGCCCCCCTTTGCCGGTGGCATCCGGTGTCCAGCCAGACTCCCTGCCTGTGGCGAGCAGGCACGGCTGAGCCGTGCAATCGTAGGGTCGATTAGCCGTTAGGCGTAATCGTCCGCTTTGTTATGTGGGGATGGATGGCTCGGCTACGCCGAGCAGGACGCGAGGCCGTTGGCCTCGAAGGGGTTTCTGACCGGGTGAGTTACTTTGAAAATTCAAGAAAGGAACCAAAGGTGTTCTACCCGTCAATCCGACTGCTGCGGGGGCCTTTTGGTCTGTGGATAAGATCGGTCGGAACGCAGCAGGCGACATATCGCCAGCTCACATGGGTCTGATTCGTCATCCCTGATGACGCTTCTGAACTTGCCCTTCCCTTTGGCTCATTGGAGGGCCGCCAAGACCGTGCCCGCTCTATCTTTCCGTGTGGGCTCTTCATACCCCCAGCCTTATTGTGCGACTATCCAAACGATGGGTATCCCAATATCTGGCAACTGAAACACAATGTTAAATAAGATATGATGATTCAAAGTTAGCATGAAGAGGTGTCCGTATGAGACTAGCAACTTTGTCGTTAAAGAATTTTCGGTGTTATAAGGAAAAGTCATTCCAATTTCATCCAAGCATTAATTTAATTGTGGGCCAGAATGCAGCAGGTAAAACGACGGTTTTAGATGCGGTTTCGATAGCTATCGCATCTTGGATGCTAGGTTTTAAAAAGAGGAATGACAAGCAAGCGATAGAGCCAACGGATGCTGCATTATCTTATGTAGAAAAAGAAGGCGAGTCTCAGTTTGTAGAGGCATGGCCAGTCATCGTCTCTGCCACTGGAGAAGTGAAAGGAAAGCTTATTAGCTGGGAGCGTTCCAAGAACTCCCCTGGTGGTAATACTCGTTATGGAAATGCGGGTGATTTAACTGCATTAGCCAAGCAATGTGATAGCAGTTTAGAAAGTGACGTTTCTCTACCATTGATTAGTTACTATGGGACAATGCGCCTATGGCAAGACCCTAAAGCATCTAAAGCCAAACCATCATTGACGGGTTCTACAAATAAACCATCACGATTGGATGGTTATAAGCATTGCGTTGACCCTCGAATTGCTTTGAAAGAGCTTGTCGCATGGTTCGCTCTCCAAGAGTGGCAGGCTTATCAGCTTGGTAAAGAGTCAACTATGCTGACAGTGGTGCGGAAAGCAGTGGTTGGGTGTGTCGAAAATGCCACGCATCTACGCTATGATCCCAAAAGAGAAGAGTTAATACTTACATTAGAAAATTCTCAACCATTACCATTTAGTTTGCTAAGTGATGGTCAGCGATGTATTTTGGCACTTATTGCTGATATTGCTCAAAAGGCTGCAATTCTCAATCCTCACTTGGGAGAGAGAGTGCTTGATGAAACCGAGGGTGTTGTATTAATTGATGAACTTGATTTGCATCTTCATCCTAGATGGCAACGACATGTCATTGAGGATTTGCGAACGACATTTCCAAAAATCCAGTTTATTTGTACGACACATTCACCATTCTTGATTCAGTCATTACGTTCGAGCGAAGAGCTTATAATACTGGATGGTTTGGTTCCTGCTCAGGTGGCGAACAAAACACTTGAGGATATTGCTGACGCCATTATGAATATAAATAAACCTGAGGTTAGCCATAGATATGAAAAGATGAAAGGAGTGGCTACAGAGTATCTGAAAACACTAAGTGAAGCTAGTGTTGCACCTGAGGATAAGTTGCAACAATATAAAGAAAGATTGGCCAAATCCTTGGCTCCCTATGCTGACAATCCGGCTTATCAAGCATTTTTAGAGATGCAACGCGTAGCGAAATTGGGGGAGTAAATCATGAGGCCTGTGAGAAAAGGTGGGTCACCAATTGCAGGAGACTTTAATAAATATGAGGATGCTAAAGTTGATTTAATGAGTCGTCTTGGGCGCTATTGTAGCTATTGTGAAAGAAAAATAGATACACAATTGGCTGTTGAACATATAGAACCTAAAGATGGTAAATTTGGTCGGCCCGATTTAGAAAACCGCTGGTCGAATTTCCTATTGGCATGTGTAAATTGTAACTCGTGTAAGAGCAGTAAAAAAATTAATTTTAGCAGGTTGCTTTTTCCTGACCGGGATAATACATTTTATGCATATGTATATAATGTTGATGGGAACATTTCTGTATCGGATAATCTTTTGCCACGGCAGCAGGTTATGGCTAGAAATACGCTTCGCTTAGTTGGTTTGGATAAATCAAAGCAGATATATAAAGATTCTAATGGTGAAGAGGTAGCGTTAGACCGTTGTGCTCAAAGAATGGAAGTATTTGGTATTGCGCAGGAAGCTCTTTCTCTCTTTTTGACAAATCCAAACAATAATGAATTAAAAAAATTTGTTGCAATGAATGCTGTTGCAAATGGCTTCTTTAGTATATGGATGACAGTGTTTAATAATCATCCAGATATGAAGGTTATGTTGATTCAGGCTTTTAAGGGAACAGAAGCTAGTGGTTGCTTTAACATCCAGAATGGAGCTGTTTATACTCCAGCACCTAATCCAGATAGATTGGCTGGAGGAGGATCAGTTTAAGTTTTAATAGTTGTGCGCATATATCTTTGTCTATGCAGGCGGTGTTGCCAATATCCATCACGATCTCCAGTCGAAATAGACTCAATTGTTCAAAGCCAAAGTCATGCAGCAGAGCGATCGACCGCCGCGCGGACAAACTCGTCGGCATCGGCCGGTTCGAACGGGCGGATCACGATATTGGCGTTGGCAAGGCGCTGGAATCTCATCACTTATCCTGCTTTTTCAGAAAGTAACTGATATGCCCCGGCGGCATATCGGGCAGTTGGCCAAAGACCTCGTAACCCTGCTTTTGGTAGAAGGGAAGGGCCTGAAAACTGGTGGTTTCCAGATGGTAGTTGCTGATGCCCTTGCTTTGGGCGTACTGCTCCATGGCGCCGAGCAGGCGGCCGCCCCAGCCATCGCGGCGGATGCTTTCGTCGATCCAGAGCCAGTCGACGTGCAGCCAGCCCCACTTGATGTCGGCGATGATGCCGCCGTGTACCTTGCCCTCTTTATCCTTGATAAAGCTGGCGATCCGCTCGCGCCGAAGTTCGTACAGTTGAGGGCCTGCCTGGCTTACGTTGTAGCCCGTCAGGCCAATGCGCAGCGCTTCAACATCATCGTCCTGAGGCGGTTGGGGTGGGGTGAGTTGCATATGGGCTCCTGCTGTATGGGTTGTGGCGGCGGCAAAGGGTTAAAGCAATACCCGTTTGGGCTCTGTTTGGTCAAGTGTTCTGGACGTTCGCCGCCAGCGTGCATGGTATGGCGGCCAGTCAATGGCCCTTGCAACTTCCATCCCCCCTTGCATCACCCCACAGTGAGGCGCAGACTGTTTGGCCTTGTTTTTATGCGATTCGATTCAAGGCATCCACCATGACTCCTGCCATCAACCTGCTGAAGAAGCTCAAAATTCCCCACAAGCTCTACCCCTACGAGTGCGAAGCCCACGACGATTTCGGCAAGCATGCCGCGACCCAGCTCGGGCTGCCGGAGGCGCAGGTGTTCAAGACTCTGGTTGCCCATCACGACAAGCAGGCGGTGGTGGCTATCGTGCCCTCATCCGGCATGTGCAGTCTGAAGCAGCTGGCCAAGGCGACTGGCCTCAAGAAGGTGGAGATGATGAAACCGGCGGAAGCGGAGAAGCTGACCGGTTACAAGGTGGGTGGCATCAGCCCGCTGGCCCAGAAGAAACTGCTGCCCACCGTGCTCGACGAGTCGGCACTGCAGTTTGACGAGATCCTGGTGAGCGGCGGCAAGCGTGGTCTCTCGGTCGGGGTGGCGCCGCAGGATATGCTGACGCTGATGAAGTGGATCGCCGCACCTATCGGCGAAGAGTAGTGCCGGGCACGGTGTGAACCTGCTCTCCGGGCCTGTGGTGGCCCGGAGGCGATGTGACTCGTGAGGATATCTGCCCGCGTCCCCCTGTTTGTCGTGTTGCTTATCCTCGCACAGGCCGCGCCAAGGTGGGGGCCCACGCTCAGGGCTACACTGAAAGAACCCCTTCAGCCAAGGCGCGGTTTATGTCACCCCTGCATCTGCTGGCTGCCGCTCTGCTCTGCATGTTGTCGCTGACCGGACAGGCGGCCACCCGGTTTACCTATATCAGCCCGGAGAGCGAGCGGGATCCGCGTACCACCTATGATCGGGAGCTGCTGCGGCTCGCCCTCGACAAGACCCGCGACCAGTTTGGCGACTATCTGCTGGAGCCTGCGCCGCCCATGACCAAGGCGCGCGAGCGGGTCAGTATGCAGCTAGACAGTTATCCCAACCTCTTTGTAATGGACAGCTACAGCAGCACCCGCGAAGATCTGGGGCTCGCCTATGTCCGTTTTCCCATCCATCTGGGGATCGTCAGCTACCGCATCTGTTTTGTCAGCCCGCAGCAAAAGGCGGCGGTGAGCAAAGTGACCGACCTCAAGGGGCTGCGCCAGTTCACCTTCGGTCAGGGCAAGGGGTGGCTGGATGTGGATATCCTGCGCTACGCCGGGATGGAGGTGGTGGAGGTGGAGGGGTACGAAAAGCTGTTCAAAATGGTGGCGCGGGGCCGCTTCGATCTCTTCTGCCGCGGGGTGAGCGAGCTGCGCAGCGAGCAGCTGACCCACAAGGAGATGACGGATCTGTTGGTGGACGATGCGCTGTTGATCTACTACCCGCTGCCTCGGGTCTTCTACACCAATCCCAACAATCGCGAGGCGCTGCAGCGGGTCGAACGGGGGTTGCAGCTGGCGTGGCAGGATGGCTCGCTACAGGCGCTGTGGCGCAAGAGCTTTGGCCCGGCCATCGCCTTTGCCAAGTTCTCCCAGCGCCGAATGTTGCGACTGGATAATCCCTTCCTCGACGGGATCAGCTTCGATTACCGCCCCTACTTCTACAATCCGCAGACCGATCGCTTCGGCGATTACTGAGGTGCCTGCCGCTGGCGGCAGATGGCCAACCAAGCCTCGGCGGTGCGCGACAGATAGCGCTCGCTCGGCCAGATCACCCCGAGTCGCCAGCTCAATTCGGGCTCCAGCGGCCGCAGCACCAGACCATCCGGGGTCAGCCGGTGGCAGACCGGCTCCGGCAAGAAGGCGACCCCCATGCCGCTGCGCACCATGGCGGTGAGAAAATCCCACTGGCTGCTGCGCGCCGCCACCTGCGGCACAAAGCCCGCCTCCTGACATGCCTGCTCCAACCGCTCGCTCAGGGTAAACGCCTGGGTATAGAGCAGGAAGGGCTCCTCCTGCAGGGACTCCAGCCGCAGCGGCGTCTCGCCATGCCAGCGGGGTTGATCAGGCAGCACTACCCGGATCGGGTATTGATCCAGCTCCAGCGCGCTGAGGGCGCCCCCCTCTTTGGTCGGCAGCATGGTGATGGCGAGATCCAGCTCCCCCTCCAGCACCGCCTGCTCGATGCGACGGCCGCCGTACTCCACCAGGGTCAGCTCCACCTTGGGATAGCGGGTGCGGTAGGCGCGGATCAGATCCGCATAGACGTGACCCACCATGGGGGGAATGCCGAGGGTGAGGCGACCATGTTGCAGGCTCTGCAGATCCGCCAGTTCGGCCTCCAGCTGCTGCATCTCAGCCAAGATGGTCTGGGCACGGTTGAACAGCACCTGGCCGCTGTCGGTCAGGGTGAAGCGGCGCCCTTCCCGGTTGAGCAGGGGTTGGCCCAGCTCCTCCTCGATATTGCGGATCATCTTGCTGATGGTGGGCTGAGTGACGAACAGCTTTTCAGAGGCGCGGGTGAAGCTTTTTTCCCGTACCAGTTCGACAAAATAGCGCAGGGCGCGAATATCCATGGACTCTCTCGACTCGTGTTGGCGGTTACGGGATTAAGTATGCCTATGTGGCATGAATTCGATAATTTTAATTCATTTCTGGCAGGTTTTGCTCAACTCTATACTGTGAGCCGGTTCACAGAAAGACGATGATCATGAAAGCCCTCTGCTTGCGCTGGTTACAGACTCCCTTCCAGATTGTGTTGCTGGCAGCCATCTGGCTGCTGGCCGATACCGCGGTGCGTACCCTCCATCTGCCGCTGCCCGCCAACCTTACCGGCATGCTGTTGCTGCTGGCCTGCATCCTGCTCGGGGTGGTCAAGGCGCAGTGGTTTGAGGCGGGTGCCCGCTGGCTGCTGGCGGAGATGCTGCTCTTCTTCGTCCCCGCCGTGGTGGCGGTGGTCAACTATCAGGATCTGCTGTTGCAGGAGGGGTGGCGCATCATGGTGGTGCTGCTGGTGAGCACCACCCTGGTACTCGGCACCACGGCGCTGGTGGTGGATCGGGTTTACCGCCTCGAACTGAAACTGGCTCGCCGGAGTCGTCGTCATGTCTGATACCCTGCTCGGGCTGATCTGCTTCGCCCTCACCCTGATCTTCTACTACGCCAGCAAATGGCTCTACGGCAAGAAGCGCATCCTGCCGCTGATGCCGCTGCTGCTGGCGCCGACCCTGCTGGTAGCCGTGGTGCTGCTGTTCCACATCCCCTATCAGGATTACATGGCGGAATCCCACTGGCTGCTCTGGCTGCTGGGTCCCGCCACCGTTGCCTTCGCGGTGCCGGTCTACGAGAACCGCCAGCTCATTCGTCGCCACTGGTTGTCGCTGTCGGTCGGGGTGGTCGCATCGGTCATCATGGCGGTGGGGAGTACCGTGCTGCTGGCCCGCTGGCTGGATCTCTCCGACATGTTGCAGCGCAGTCTGGCGATGCGTTCCATCACCACGCCGTTTGCGGTGGAGGCGACCCGCGCCATCGGCGGTCAGAGCGACCTCACGGCGCTGTTTGTGGTGCTGACCGGCGTCATCGGTATGGCGGTGGGGGAGAGCGTGCTCACCGTGCTGGCCATTCGCAGTCGCCTCGGCAAGGGGGCGGGGTTTGGTGCCTCGGCCCACGGCGCCGGCACTGCCAGGGCTTATCAGATGGGTAATGAGGAGGGAGTGGTCTCCAGCATGGTGATGATGATCGCCGGTATGGTGACCGTGCTGCTGGCACCCCTGCTGGGCCGGATGTTCTGGTAGGCCGGGCTTCCCTTTAGAAGGCGGCTCGTCCCGGCGCTACACTCTAGTGAGCGTGTATTCCCGGGATGAGCAGTATGACCTTTCATCGCCTCGCTTCCTGCTTGCTGTTGTGCAGTCTTTCCCTCCTTGCCACTCCCCTACGGGCGAGCGACGTCATCACTCATATCAGCCCCGAGAGCGATCGGGACTTGCGTACCCTCTATTTTCGCGATCTGTTGCAGCTGGCGCTGGAGAAGACCCGCGACAGCTTCGGTGACTACGAGCTGCGAACCGCGCCGCCGATGAACCGTATCCGGATGCGACAGATTGTGCAGACTCAGCAATACCCCAATCTGTTTGTGGCCGACAGTCTGCGCCCGGCCGCAGAGAGCGGTGCGCTGGATTACGTTCGTTTTCCGGTGGAGCTGGGCATCCTCGGTTATCGCATCTGCTTTGTCAGCCCGCAGCAGGCCGACGCGGTGGCAAGGGTCAATACCCTGACCGAGCTGCAGCAATTTCTGCACGGGCAGGGACGTGGCTGGCAGGATGCGGAGATCCTGCGTCATGGGGGATTCAAGGTGCAGGAGATCGACGGTTACGAGCGGCTGTTCAAGCTGGTAGCTCGCGGTCGCATCGACCTCTTCTGCCGCGGTGCCAACGAGCTCTTTATCGAGCAGGAGCAGCACAGTGATCTGCCCGGCCTCACCGTGGATCGGCGAGTGGCGCTGCACTATCCCTTTCTCCACCTCTTCTACACCCACAAGGATAATCAGGCCGCCATCCGCCGCCTCTCGGTCGGGCTCAAGCTGGCGTGGCGGGATGGCTCGCTGCAACAGCTCTGGCTGCGCCACTTCAAACCCTCCCTCGATCAGGCGCAGCTCCCCAAGCGCCTGTTGTTCGAGTTGGCCAATCCGCGCCTTGATAAGGTGGGCTTTGACTATCGGGCCTACCACTACAACCCCGTCGACGGGACGTTTGGGCCCGGGCTGCCTTGATCCTGATGGTGCTGTTACCGGATAAAGGGCCGTCTCTGCCGATGTGCTAAATCATGCCAAAAGGGCATGTTTTTTATTATTTAAATTCATTTTTTGAAGGTTGGTGCGCTGCATATACTGGGGGTCGCTTCACGGTTCAGGTTTGCCCTTTCACTGCTTCTGGCTTGCGCGAGTGAGCCTGAATCGTCCTGCTGCGGCGTCTTGATGTTCTGCATGAAGGCGTCTATCACTGGGCCGGGATCGATCCCGGCAGGTATTACAGCTGACGGAGCCTTGTTATGTTTAATCCCCACTCTTGCGCCCTGATTGTCGAAGGGGGCGCGATGCGCGGCATCTTTGCCAGCGGCGTGCTCGATGCGTTTGTCGAAAGTCACCACTACCCGTTCGATTTCGTCATGGGCGTTTCGGCCGGTGCCACCAATCTGGTCTCTTATCTGAGCGAGCAGCCGCGCCGCAGCCACCACATCATCACCGAGCTGGCTTGCAGCTCCCGGTTTCTCGATCCCCTGCGTTTCGTCAAAGGGGGCGATCTGGTGGACATCTGCTGGCTGTGGCAAGCCAGTCGCCATCGCTTCCCGCTCGATCTCGACACTTTCTGCACCCGCGACATTCCCTTCTACGCGGTGGCGACCGATGTGGCGAGCGGCAAGGCCATCTATCTGCCGGTGCGGCCCGACAACATGGATGAGGTGCTGACCGCCACCTGCGCCCTGCCGGTGGTGCAGCACGATACCCCCTGCGTCGATGGTCGCCCCATGGCCGATGGTGGTATCAGCGACTCCATTCCGGTGATAGAGGCCTATCGGCGCGGGGCGCGGCGGATGACGGTGGTGCTGTCGGAGCCCTGGGGATATCGCAAGAAGCCGGCCCGTTTCTGCTGGATGGTCAAAGCCTTGCTGAAAACCCAGCCTGCGCTGGCGCAAGCCATGCTGGAGCGGGATCGTGCCTACAACCGGGCGCTCGATTTCATCGCCAACCCCCCTGCCGATTGCGACATCGAGGTGATCGCGCCACCGGCCGATTTCATGGTTTCCCGTTTTACCCAGGATCCGGTCAAGCTGGAGTCCGGCTATCTGCAGGGTTACTGGCAGGGGCGCCAGAGCCTGCTGCGGGCCCGTGGAGAGGCGCGGGCGGTGGCCTGACTGGTTTGCCGGGTGCTGAATATGATGCGTTGAACATAAAAAGGGGAACCACGCGGTTCCCCTTTTGCATGCTTGCGCGGCGGCAGCTGCTTACAACATCTGCTTGAGGCGATAGAGCAGATCCAGCGCCTGCCGCGGGGTGAGCTCGTCGGGACGCACCGCTTCCAGCTCTTCCACCACCGGATGAGGCTGCGGGGCGAAGCCCACCGGAGCCGAGCGGCTTTCACCTGCGGCCACCGGAGTGGCGCTCTCCAGCTCGTACAGTTTGTGACGGGCCTGCTGGATCACCGATTTGGGCACCCCCGCCAACGCCGCCACTTGCAGACCGTAGGAGCGGCTGGCCGCGCCTTCCTGCACCGCGTGCATAAAGGCGATGGTGTCGCCGTGCTCCACCGCATCGAGGTGGACGTTGGCCAGCCCGTTCATCAGCTCGGGCAAGCGGGTCAGCTCGAAGTAGTGGGTAGCGAACAGGGTGTAGGCGCCAATCTTGCTCGCTAGCTGTTCGGCACAGGCCCACGCCAGCGAGAGGCCGTCGTAGGTGCTGGTGCCGCGGCCAATTTCGTCCATCAGCACCAGACTGCGGGCGGTGGCGTTGTTGAGGATATTGGCGGTCTCGGTCATCTCCACCATAAAGGTGGAGCGGCCGGAGGCGAGATCGTCTGACGCCCCGATGCGGGTGAAGATACGGTCGATGGGGCCGATGCGGGCGCTGTCGGCGGGGACGAAGGCGCCGATATGAGCCAGCAGCACGATCAGCGCGGTCTGGCGCATATAGGTGGATTTACCGCCCATGTTGGGGCCGGTGATGATCAGCATCCGCCGTTCCCGCTCCAGCCGGATGGGGTTGGCGATAAAGGGGTCGGTCATCACCTGCTCCACCACCGGATGGCGGCCCGCCTCGATGATGATCTGATCTTCGTCGATGAGGGTTGGGCAGCGGTAGTCGAGGGTCTCGGCCCGCTCGGCCAGGTTGGCCAGCACGTCCAGCTCCGCCAGTGCGGCGGCGGAATCCTGCAGATCGCCGAGGTGGGGCAGCAGGGCATCGAGCAGCTCTTCGTAGAGCCGTTTCTCCAGCGCCAGCGCCTGGGACTGGGCGGTGAGTACCTTGTCCTCGTATTTCTTCAGCTCATCGATGATGTAGCGTTCGTTGTTCTTGAGGGTCTGGCGGCGGATGTAGTGGGCCGGCACCAGATGGCTGTTGGCGCGGCTCACCTCTATATAGAAGCCGTGCACCTTGTTGTAACCCACCTTGAGGGTGTTGATGCCGGTCAGCAGTTTTTCCCGCTCTTCGATGCGGGCGAGGCTGGCGGTGGCACCGTTGGCCAGATCCCGCAGCTCGTCCAGCTCCTGATTGAAGCCGTCACGGATAACGCCACCATCGCGGATCAGCACCGGCGGCACCTCCATCACCGCGCGTTCCAGCAGGTCGAGCAGCTCGGGGAAGGTGCTGGCACGCTCGGCCAACTGTTGCACCGCTTCGTGTTCGTTGTCCGCCAGCAGGCGCTGTAGCTCGGGCAGCTGGGCGAAAGCCTGACGCAGCCGGGTGAGGTCGCGCGGGCGGGCCGAGCGCAGGGCGAGACGGGCCAGCACCCGCTCCACATCCCCTACCTGACGCAGCAGGCTGCCCAGTTCATCGTAGAGGTTCTGCTCAATGAGCTCCTTGATGGTGCTCTGGCGACCTTTCAGGATCACCCGATCGCGGATCGGCTGGTGGATCCAGCGCTTGAGCAGGCGGCTGCCCATGGGAGTGGCGGTGCGATCCAGCACCTCGGCCAAGGTATTTTCGTAGCCACCGGCCAGATTCTGGGTCAGCTCCAGATTGCGGCGGGTGGCGGCATCCATGATGACGGCGTGATCCGGCTGCTCGAGGCGCACGTTGCGGATGTGGGGCAGGGCGGTGCGCTGGGTATCTTTGACGTACTGCATCAGGCAGCCAGCGGCGCACAGGGCGGTCTCGCTCTTGTCGACGCCAAAGCCCACCAGATCCTGGGTGCCGAACTGCTGGCAGAGTAGCTTGCGAGCTGTGCCCAGCTCAAACTCCCACTCCGGACGGCGGCGCAGGCCGCGGCGACCCTCGATATGGTGCAGAAACTCGAAGGATTCCGGGTAGAGCAGTTCGGCCGGATTGGTGCGCTGCAGCTCTGCCAGCAGGGTCTCTTCTTTCTCGAACTGGTTGATGAAGAAGCGGCCGGAGCCGATGTCCATGGTGCCATAGCCGAAGCGGCGGCCATCGTGGTAGACGGCTGCGATCAGGTTGTCTTGGCGCTCGCTGAGCAGCGCCTCGTCGGAGACGGTACCCGGGGTGATGATGCGAATAACCTTGCGCGCCACCGGCCCCTTGCTGGTGGCGGGATCCCCCACCTGTTCGCAGATGGCGGCCGACTCGCCGAGCTGCACCAGCTTGGCCAGATACCCTTCGATAGCGTGATAGGGCACCCCCGCCATCGGGATGGGGCTGCCGGCCGACTGGCCACGCTTGGTGAGCGAGATATCGAGCAGTTGGGAGGCCTTGCGGGCATCGTCATAGAACAGCTCGTAGAAGTCGCCCATCCGGTAGAACAGCAGGATCTCCGGGTTCTCGGCCTTGAGGCCAAGGTACTGCTGCATCATGGGCGTGTGGGCGCTCAGATTGGCGCCGGAAGCGGAGCTTGTGGCGCCGCTGGCTTGGTGTTGTGCGGTCATGTTCTGTTCCAGAAGGGGCCTCTGCGGGCCAGTGTCTGCGGTGATGAGCCTTGGGCTTGATGGCGCCATTCTACACATAAGCGCCGCGCCGGGGGAGCGGGTGTTCCGGGCGCAGTTGTTCTGCACTATTGAAGTCATGGCTCCGGTGCAGCACCTCACATTGCGGCAGGCAAGGGCGGTCTGCCGTGGTTGCGGGCGGCGCTAGCGGGATCGCATAATGTGCCTCTTGAGCGGATCAGAAGGAGTCGTGATGAAACTGGATGCAGAGATAGAGCACCTTGCCATCGAGCTGGGACGGGCCCTTGGTCAGCGGGGCTGGCTGGCGGCGACCGCCGAATCCTGTACCGGCGGCGGGGTGGCCAGCGCCATCACCGACATCGCGGGCAGCTCAGGCTGGTTTGATCGCGGATTTGTTACTTACACCAACGAAGCCAAGCAGCAGATGTTGGGGGTGAGCAGCGAGAGCCTGGATCAGCACGGTGCAGTGAGTGAAGCGGTGGTGCTGGAGATGGCCCGCGGCGCGCTGGCGCACTCGTCTGCCTCCATCAGCGTTGCTATCAGTGGCATCGCCGGTCCCGGCGGCGCCACCGAAGGCAAGCCGGTCGGCACCGTCTGGTTCGCCTGGGCCGACCGCAATGGCCGTCACCACTCCCTGCTGGCCCGCTTCGATGGGGATCGCCGACAGGTACGCCAGCAGGCGGTGAGACAGGCCTTGTCGGGTCTGTTGGCCCTGCTCAGATAAATTGGGCTTGATACTGTATGAATAGACAGTATACTTAGCCCAACTTCACTTCTTACTCACGATTTCCAGCGGAGATTGGCATGGATCAGAACAAACAGAAGGCACTGGCGGCTGCGCTGGGTCAGATTGAAAAGCAGTTCGGCAAAGGTTCCATCATGCGTCTGGGCGACAGCAAGACCATGGATATCGAAGCCATCTCTACCGGTTCCCTCTCGCTGGACGTGGCGTTGGGCATTGGCGGTCTGCCGTGTGGCCGTATCGTCGAAATCTACGGCCCGGAATCTTCCGGTAAAACCACCCTCACCCTACAGGTGATCGCCGAAGCCCAGAAGAAGGGCAAGACCTGTGCCTTCGTCGATGCGGAACACGCTCTCGACCCTATCTATGCTGCCAAGTTGGGCGTCAACGTCGACGACCTGCTGATCTCCCAGCCGGATACCGGTGAGCAGGCGTTGGAGATCTGCGACATGCTGGTGCGCTCCAACGCGGTTGACGTCATCATCGTCGACTCCGTGGCGGCCCTGACGCCGAAAGCGGAAATCGAAGGGGAGATGGGTGACTCCCACGTTGGTCTGCAGGCTCGTCTGATGTCCCAGGCGCTGCGCAAGCTGACCGCCAACATCAAGAACGCCAACTGCCTGTGCATCTTCATCAACCAGATCCGGATGAAGATCGGCGTCATGTTCGGTAGCCCGGAGACCACTACCGGTGGTAACGCGCTCAAGTTCTACGCCTCCGTGCGTCTGGATATCCGTCGTATCGGCGCCATCAAGGAAGGCGACGAAGTGGTCGGTAACGAGACCCGCGTCAAAGTGGTCAAGAACAAGGTTGCCCCGCCCTTCAAGCAGGCTGAATTCCAGATCTTCTACGGTGCCGGTATCTCCAAAGAGGGCGAGCTGGTGGATCTCGGCGTCAAGCACAAGCTGATCGACAAGGCCGGCGCCTGGTACAGCTACAACGGCGAGAAGATCGGTCAGGGCAAGGCCAACGTGATGAAGCTGTTCGCCGAGAACAAGGTGATGGCTGGCGAAGTGGAAGCCCGCCTGCGCGAGCTGCTGCTCTCCGGTGCCGTGCCAGTCGATGACAAGGCTGCACCGGTTGAGGCAGAAGAGTTCGATGCCGAAAGCGAACAAGAGTTCGAATAAGGAACAAAGGAAGGCCGGGTAGATACCCGGCCTTGTTATTTATGATGGTTGATGAATCCGTTACCGAACCGGTCGAACCTGCCGAGCCGACCTTTGCAGAGCAGCTTACCGCCGCCCGCGCCTTTGCCATGCGCAGTCTGGCCCGTCGCGAGAGTGCCGAGTCAGAGCTGGCCAACCGGCTGCGCCAGCAGGGCTTCAATGAAGAGGTGATCGAGGCGGTGGTCGACTACTGCCGCGGTTACAACTGGGTCAATGACGAACGTTACGGCGGTATGGCTGTACGGGCCGGTGCCGCCAAGGGCCATGGCCCCATTAAGATCCGTTTCGATCTGCGCCGCAAGGGGCTCGACGATATGCAGATTGATGCCGCATTCGATCAGCCGGAGCTGGACTGGTTCGAACTGGCGTTTGCCCTGCTCGAACGGCGCGCCCGGGTGGCCGATCTGGCCGATTTCAAGCTGCGGATGAAGTGGCTCAAATATCTGCTGGGGCGCGGCTTTACCCAGGATCAGGCCCGTTACGCCATCTCGGCCCTGCAGGAGCGGGAAGAGTAACGCCACTGCGTGGCAAACTTCGTTTCACCTCTCCTTATGGCAGGTTTTTCCTGCCCGTTCAGTAGCTTGCGCGCACAATCCCGAAAAAGCGGCCTTTTGTTCATCTCATCCCTCTTTATGCGCTGCTTTTTTGCCTCTCGACAGTGAAAAAAGCCACTGTGGGCAGTGGTGCTCTTTTCTGGCCCGTTTATGTGCGCTTTTTCACCCGTGGCGGCCCTGTCCGTTTTACTTTACCCCGCAGAAAACTTACATTAATGCGGTTAAAAGTCCGTATTCGAATCAAGCAGGATTTTCCATGTATATGTCCACGTCAGAGATTCGCGCTGCGTTTCTCGAGTATTTCCGTTCCCAGGGGCACCAGGTTGTCTCCTCCAGCTCGCTGGTACCGCATAACGACCCGACCCTGTTGTTTACCAACGCGGGTATGAACCAGTTCAAGGACGTGTTCCTTGGCGCAGACAAGCGTGCCTACAATCGCGCGACGACTTCCCAGCGTTGCGTGCGTGCCGGTGGTAAGCACAACGATCTGGAAAACGTCGGCTATACCGCTCGTCACCACACCTTCTTTGAAATGCTGGGCAACTTCAGCTTCGGTGACTACTTCAAGCAGGATGCCATCAAGTTTGCATGGGGCTTCCTGACCGAGGTGCTGCAGCTGCCGAAAGATCGCCTGCTGGTGACCGTCTACGCGACTGACGATGAAGCTTTCGATATCTGGGAAAAAGAGGTCGGTGTGCCGGCCGATCGCATCGTGCGCATCGGTGACAACAAGGGCGCGCCGTATGCCTCCGACAACTTCTGGGCGATGGGCGATACCGGCCCGTGCGGTCCCTGCACCGAGATCTTCTATGACCACGGCGATCACATCTGGGGTGGCCGTCCCGGCTCGCCGGAAGAGGATGGCGACCGTTTCATCGAGATCTGGAACGTGGTGTTCATGCAGTTCAACCGTCATGCTGACGGCACCATGGAGCCGCTGCCGCGTCCGTCCGTGGATACTGGCATGGGTCTGGAGCGTATCTCCGCCATCATGCAGGGTGTCCACTCCAACTACGAAATCGACATCTTCCAGGCGCTGATCAAGAAAGCGGCCGAGATTGTCGGCACCACCGATCTGAGCAACCAGTCCCTGCGCGTCATCGCTGACCACATCCGCTCCTGCGCCTTCCTGGTGGCAGATGGCGTGATGCCGTCCAACGAAGGTCGTGGCTATGTGTTGCGTCGCATCATCCGCCGCGCCGTGCGTCACGGTCGCAAGCTGGGCGCTACCGATGTCTTCTTCTACAAACTGGCTGCCGAGCTGGCCGTGCAGATGAAAGACGTCGCTGCCGAGCTGATCGCCCAGCTGCCGCTGGTCGAGCGCGTGCTGCGCATCGAAGAGGAGCAGTTCGTCCGCACGCTGGATCGCGGTCTGCTGCTGCTGGAAGACGCTCTGGCCAACCTGGGTGATGCCAAGGTTATTCCGGGTGAGGTGGTGTTCAAGCTCTATGACACTTACGGCTTCCCGGCCGACCTGACTGCCGACGTGGTGCGCGAGCGCGAGATCGGCATCGACGAAGAGGGCTTCAAGGCCGAGATGGAGAAGCAGCGTGCTCGTGCCAAAGAGGCCTCCAGCTTCGGCGTGAACTACAACGAGATGCTCAAGCTCGACTTCGAGACCCCCTTCACCGGTTACAAGACTCTGACCGAGCGTACCCGCGTGGTCGGTATCTACAAGGGTGTGGAAGAGGTGAGCGGTCTTATCGCCGGTGACGAAGCGGTCATCGTGCTGGAAGAGACCCCCTTCTACGCCGAGTCCGGCGGCCAGATCGGCGACAGCGGTACCCTGAAAGTGGACGACGGCATCTTTGCCGTGACCGACACCCTGAAAGCGGGCAAGGCGATCATCCACAAGGGCTACATGGAGCTGGGCACTCTGGAGAAGGGCGCCGAAGTGGAAGCCGTGGTTGATGGCGATCGTCGTCAGGCCATCGCCCTGAACCACTCCGTGACTCACCTGCTGCACGCTGCCCTGCGTCAGGCACTGGGCGAACATGTCACCCAGAAAGGTTCTCTGGTTGGGGCCGAGCGCATGCGCTTTGACTTCTCCCACTTCGAGGGGCTGACCATGGCGACCATTCGCCGGGTCGAGGAGCTGGTCAACAACCAGATCCGCGCCAACCACGAAATCACCACCCAGCTGATGGATCTGGAAGCGGCCAAGTCCGCCGGTGCCATGGCGCTGTTTGGTGAGAAATATGAAGACGACGTGCGTGTTGTGCGCATGGGCGACTACTCCACCGAGCTGTGCGGCGGTACTCACGCCAAGCGCACCGGTGATATCGGCTTCTTCAAGATCATCGCCGAGAGCGGTATCGCTGCTGGCGTGCGCCGTATCGAAGCGGTGACCGGCAAAGCGGCCATCGACTTCATGCATCAGGTTGGCGAGCAGATCGAAGAG
Source organism: Aeromonas sp. R1-1 (assembly GCF_040908495.1). Taxonomy (NCBI): domain Bacteria; kingdom Pseudomonadati; phylum Pseudomonadota; class Gammaproteobacteria; order Aeromonadales; family Aeromonadaceae; genus Aeromonas; species Aeromonas sp. R1-1. The sequence continues at coordinate 17,900 of NZ_JBFODV010000203.1, forward strand.
GCTGCCGCCCTGGTGAAAGGCGACCAGTTCTGCATCGCCGACAAGGTTCGCCAGATGCTGGACAAGGCCAAGATGATGGAGCGCGAGCTGGAGCAGCTCAAGGCCAAGCTGGCCGCTCAGGCCGGTAACGACCTGCTGGGTCAGGTGATCGAGATCAATGGTCAGAAGGTGCTGGTTGCAGCGCTGGAAGGGGCCGATCCGAAATCCCTGCGCGGCATGCTGGACGAGCTGAAGAACCAGATGAAGTCCGGTGTCGTGCTGCTGGCCACCTGTGCCGATGGCAAGGTCAACCTGATCGCGGGTGTCACCAACGACCTGACCGGCAAGGTCAAGGCCGGTGAGCTGGTCAATCTGGTTGCCCAGCAGGTGGGTGGCAAGGGCGGTGGCCGTCCGGACATGGCACAGGCGGGTGGTACCCAGCCTGAGGCGGTGCCGGCAGCGCTGCAATCCGTTCACTCCTGGCTGGAAGAGCGCCTGTAATCGGGCGAGGTGATCTGTGGCACTCTATGTACAGAAGTACGGCGGCACCTCGGTCGGCACACTGGAGCGGATCGAGGCGGTAGCTGAGCGGGTCGAGCAGACCCGCGCCCAAGGACACGACGTGGTGGTGGTTGTCTCCGCCATGTCGGGCGAAACCAACCGGCTGCTGGGCATGGCCCAGCAGCTGGATCCTGATGCCAACCGGCGGGAGATGGATGTACTGGTCTCCACCGGTGAGCAGGTCACCATAGCGCTGCTGGCGATCGCGTTGAACAAACGCGGTTGTCCTGCGGTCTCAATGACCGGTGATCAGGTACGGATTCACACCGATTCCGCCTATGGCAAGGCGCGCATCACCCACATCGACACCGAGCTGGTTCATGCCGAACTGGCTGCGGGCAAGGTGGTGGTGATCGCCGGTTTCCAGGGCCGTGACGAGCATAACGCCATCACGACCCTGGGCCGCGGCGGTTCGGATACCACGGCGGTTGCCGTGGCGGCGGCCATCAAGGCCGATGAGTGCCAGATCTTTACCGATGTGGATGGGGTATACACCACGGATCCGCGCATCGAGCCCAAGGCGCGTCGTCTCGACACCATCACCTTCGAGGAGATGCTGGAGATGGCAAGTCTCGGCGCCAAGGTGCTGCAGATCCGCTCGGTGGAGTTTGCGGGCAAGTACCGCGTCCCGCTGCGGGTGCTGTCGAGCTTTATCGATGGAGAGGGAACCTTAATCACATATGGAGGTGATAGGATGGAAGCTCCCCTGGTATCCGGGATCGCTTTTAACCGCAACGAGGCCAGCCTGACCATTCTGGGCGTGCCGGACAGACCAACCGTTGCCGCGCAGATCCTGAATCCGATCAGCGACGCCAACATTGATGTCGACATGATTGTGCAGAACACCCTGGGAGATGGCACCGCCGACTTCACCTTCACGGTGAATCGTGATGACTATCGCCGCGCCCGGGCACTGCTGGAGGAGACAGCTACTGAACTTGGCGCCTCCTGCGTGCAGGGCAATGGCGAAATTGCCAAGGTTTCCATTGTCGGTGTCGGCATGTGGAACCATCCCGGTGTTGCGCGCACCATGTTCAAGGTATTGGGCGAGGAGGGGATCAACATGCAGTTGATCTCGACCTCTGAAATCAAAATCTCTGTGGTGATTGACGAGAAGTATCTGGAGCTGGCGGTGCGAGCCCTGCACGCGGCTTTCGGGTTGGATCAGGCACCGCAAGAGCAGCCCTTGGGCTAACAATCTCTGATTGATTTAGTTTCAACCATTTACCATATCGGTATCTTTGTTAGATAATGTCGCATATCGATATAAAAACAAAACAGGATACAGGAGCAAGCGAATGCTTATTTTGACTCGTCGTGTTGGGGAAACCCTGATGATTGGTGATGAAGTGACTGTCACCGTACTGGGCGTTAAAGGCAACCAGGTCCGTATCGGTGTTAACGCACCGAAAGAGGTCTCCGTACACCGCGAAGAGATCTACCAGCGCATCCAGGCCGAGAAAGTTCCGGGCCAACCGGGCTTCTAAGCCACTTTCATGGCTGTGACAAGGCGACACCTCATGTGTCGCCTTTTGTTTTTTCTCGGCCCCTGAAATCGCCCTGCAGGGCGCGAAACTGCGGGATAAGTGCCGATATTGTTTGAATATTCCACGCTTTGACCAAATGCTGAGCGAACGCACTTTTTTCTCCAAAAAAGTGTTTGACTAAAAATCCCTGTGAAGTATTATCAGCCCCGCAAACGGAGAGGTGGCCGAGAGGCTGAAGGCGCTCCCCTGCTAAGGGAGTATGCGGCTTATACCCGCATCGGGGGTTCGAATCCCCCCTTCTCCGCCATTTGCGCCCGTAGCTCAGCTGGATAGAGTACCTGGCTACGAACCAGGTGGTCAGAGGTTCGAATCCTCTCGGGCGCACCATATTACGACTCAAGCAAGAGTCATGTGTTGACCATCAGCAAGTCGACACTTTGGAAAAGGCTTACTGATAAGTAAGCTTTTTTTATCGTTTTAAAACAGGGCGCCCGTAGCTCAGCTGGATAGAGTACCTGGCTACGAACCAGGTGGTCAGAGGTTCGAATCCTCTCGGGCGCACCATTTAAAACGACACAACGATTTATGAGCGCCCGTAGCTCAGCTGGATAGAGTACCTGGCTACGAACCAGGTGGTCAGAGGTTCGAATCCTCTCGGGCGCACCATTTTTCAAGCAGTACACAAAGTTTGTGAGCGCCCGTAGCTCAGCTGGATAGAGTACCTGGCTACGAACCAGGTGGTCAGAGGTTCGAATCCTCTCGGGCGCACCATATTTCAAGCAGTGCCAAAAGTTTATGAGCGCCCGTAGCTCAGCTGGATAGAGTACCTGGCTACGAACCAGGTGGTCAGAGGTTCGAATCCTCTCGGGCGCACCATACAGAGAGCCCCGACTTCGGTCGGGGCTGTTTTTTTATGGGCGATATTTAGCTTTTGGTGCGGATCCCCGTGCGCTGTTGCGGGTGGATGGCCATCCAGTCTGTTCTTGTCCTTATTTCTTCCCCTTTCTGTGATTGCGCACAGTTCTTCTGATCGTTGCACCGCATCACCACCCTTTGCCTCATCTATAGGCGCGCTGTATGCCTGCTGTTGCTGCGGGGGACTGCGCGCAGCTCATCACTCAGGGTTTGGCTATCAACATCCTGCAAGGCCTGCTGAGGCGTTCTGCAGGCAATAAAAAAGGATGCCGCAGCATCCTTTTGTGTTGAGATATTTACTCAGCTTTTCAGCCATTTGCGAATGCGGTTGGCATCGCCGATGGGGGTGCGTTTGCCCACCGAGTTGAGCAGCACGATGGCGAGCTCGCGGCTGTCCGGTTTGGCGCGCATCACCAGACAGCGACCCGCTTCGTCAGTGAAGCCGGTCTTGGAGAGGCGCACGTCCCAATCCGGGTTTTTCACCAGCGGGTTGGTGTTGTTGAACATCAGGCTGTAGGCGGGGGCGCTGAAGCGCATCTCCCGGTTCTCATCCTGAGTGAACTGACGGATCAGCGGCTGGCGATAGGCGGCGGCGGCCAGCTTACCCAGATCCTGGGCGGTGGAGACGTTGCGGGTGGAGAGGCCGGTGGAGTCGTAGAAGTGGGTATTACGCATACCCAGCTGTCTGGCCTTGTTGTTCATGGCCCGCACGAAGGCGCTGCGACCGCCCGGATAGTGACGCGCCAGTGCCGAGGCCATCCGGTTTTCGGAGGACATCAGCGCCAGATGCAGGGCGTCGCGGCGGGTCACCTTGGTGCCCATGCGGATGCGGGAGTGGGTGTGTTTGACCCGATCCAGATCGTTCTTGTCGACCGTGATGGTCTGGTTGAGATTCTGCTTGGCATCCAGCACCACCAGCGCTGTCATCAGCTTGGTGAGGGAGGCGATGGGACGCACCTTGGTGGCATTCTTCTGGTAGAGCGTCATGCCCGTTTTTACATCCACGACCAGGGCGCTGCTCGAGCGTACTTCCAGTTTGGCAGGGTTGGGTGCCGCGCTGACCGCAGGCAATCCCAGCATTCCCATCAACCCGACAACCAGCGCTGCTGCGCGAATCCGACACCACATACAACCGACTCCATTCCCATCCAAAAAAAGGCGCTAGATTCACTCATTTTTACCCCGGCTTTACAAGGGCCGAGCGGGACTATTTCTGCTATTTGCGCAAAAATTGGCGATCAAAAAAGCCCTCTGGCGAGGGCTTTCGGGTCGGGCGTTGGGCGAGGGGTCAATCCCGCGGCTGCGCGGCCCTGCGTTTGCTGATCCAGCGCCAGACCAGCGCCACCATGCCACCCACCAGCAGGGCCACCGGCAGATAGATGATGATGTTGAAGAACTGGGTCTGGTATTCGGCGGCCAGCTTGGTGTGGCTCAGGTAGTAGCCAAACCCTACCAGCGGGCAGATCCACATGATGGAGCTGATCAGATTGACGATGAGAAAGCGCCCCTGGGGCAGCTCGGTGGCACCGACGATGTAGGGGTAGGCGGTGCGAACGAAGGCGATATAGCGCGCGGTGATCAGGGTGATGATCCCGTACTTGTCCAGCAGGTGGTAGACCTTCTGTTGGTGCCGCTCTTCCACGTGGGACATCAGCCGATGGTAGAGCTGGGTGTGGCCGAGAAAGCGCCCCTGCATGTAACCGAGCCAGGTGCCGACAAATGTAGCCATGATCAACAGCGGGATCACCCCGAGAGACAATACATCCTGATAGATGAGCACGCCGGTGAGGATCAGCAGGCTGTCACCGGGCAGAAAGGCGGTAGGGATGAATCCGTTTTCCAGTACCAGAAACGTCAGAATCACACCACAGATCATGAAGGCCATCTTGGGATCGGAAAGTGTGTTCAGATCGTGATTCATAAAGGCGTGAGCCAGTTGGTAAAACTGCTCCATACTTGCAAACTCCGCAGGTTAGCTGGGTTGATCGGTCAAGGGCATGGCGAGCACCTTGTCGATGCGCAGGCCATCCATGTCAACAATTTCCAGTTGCCACTGTTCCAGTGTCACCAGGTCTCCGGTTTGTGGAACACGACCAAGGAGCAGCATGATAAGCCCTCCGAGGGTGTGATAGTGATGTTTTTCTTCTTCTGGCAGACGAACCAGCTCCAGACAGTCCTTCAACTCCGGCAACGGGATCAGGCCATCGAGCAGCCAGCTGCCGTCGGCGCGCCGGAAGGCCCAGTTGTCCTCGCCATCCTCCTGCTGGAAATCCCCCGCCAGCGCCTCCAGCAGATCCTGCTGGGTGACCAGTCCCTGCAACTCGCCATATTCGTCCACCACCAGTGCCATCTGTTCGCTGTGGGTGCGGAAGTGGTTGAGCAGCTCGACGCCGTTGAGGGTCTCGGGTAGCAGGCTGCCCTCCTGGGTCAGGGCAGCCAGATCGATGGGCTCCCCCTTGATATAGGCGTGTAGCACCTTGCTGACATTGATGATACCCACCAATTCTGACAAGTTGCCGTCGCAGACCGGAAAATAGCTATGGCGATACTCCACCAGTCGCTGCAGGTTGGTCTCCAGCGGCAGCGCCAGATCCAGATAGCGGATATCGCTGCGCGGCACCATCAGGGAGGAGAGGCTGCGCTCGTCGAGACGGAAGACGTTGCGCAGCATGGTGTGCTCATGATCCTCGATCACCCCGGCTTCCGATCCTTCCACCAGCATGGCGTGGATCTCCTCCTCGGTGACGTTGGCGCTGCCGTTCTGGTTGACCCGCAGCAGCCGCAGGCTGGCATTGGTGGAGGCCGACAGCAGCCAGACGAAGGGGCGGGTCAGGGTGGCGAGCCAGTGCATGGGGCGGGCCACCAGACAGGCGATGCGCTCGGCATTGAGCTGGCCGAGCCGCTTGGGCACCAGCTCCCCCACCACAATGGAGAGATAAGTAACCACCACCACCACTATGACGGTGGCGATCAGGCCACTGCTCTTGGCGGGGAGCCCCCATTCTTGCAACCAGAGGGAGAAGGGCTGGGCCAGCAGGGATTCCCCGTAGATACCGTTGAGCAGACCTATGCTGGTAATGCCGATTTGGACGGCAGAGAGAAAATGGGTCGGGTCTTCGCCCAGTTTGAGGGCAATGGCGGCGGAGCGGTTGCCTTCAGAGGCAAGCTTGCCGAGGCGAGCCTTGCGTGCGGTGACGATGGCGATTTCTGACATGGCGAAGACGCCATTAAGCAAAATCAATCCCAGCAGGATCAATATTTCCATACAGCAACAGCACTCCTTGAGTGGATAAGATCGCTGGCAGTGTAATGAATTTGGCGGCGATGCGCTTGTGAAAGCGGGTGATCCGGCTCGCTAATTTGATGACAGCGCTCTGGGATGGCTGAAAAAGATGGCCGGAAAAGGGAAGGTCGACCCCGTCAAACGGCGTAATGGGCGAGGCAGCATTGCAGGAGTGAAAAGGGCGGGAAGTCCCGCCCTTGCTTGTCACTTGTCAGGCAACCGTTGTCAGAACTGCTGGAACCAGCGCTGGATCTGGGCCGGGTCTTTGCTCTGGGTCAGGGAGAGCATCAGCAGCACCCGCGCTTTCTGCGGGTTGAGAGTGCCGGAGGCCACGAAGCCGTACTTGGCATCATCGATCTCGGCATCCAGGGTGGTGGCGCCGGTCGGCACGCGGGCTGAGCGCACCACACGGATGCCGTCCTTGCTCGCCTTGGCCAGGGTATCGAACAGGGTGTGGTAGAGATTGCCGTTACCCACCCCGGCACTGACGATGCCATCGAACTTGGCATCCACCATCGCCTTGGCCGGCAAGTCGGTGGCGTTGGCGTAGCTGTAGACGATGCCCACTTGCGGCAGCTTGTCGAGCTTGCTCACGTCAAACGGCGTCTTGCTGGTGTGCAGACGGGCCGGAGTGCGCTGATAGTCGATCTTGCCGTTGTGGATGTAACCGAGCGGGCCGAAGTTGGGGGAGGCGAAGGTCTGCACGCCTGTGGTGTTGGTCTTGGTGACGTCGCGGGCATCCAGCACTGTGTCGTTCATCGCCACCATCACGCCACGGCCTTTGGAGGCGGGGTCGGAGGCGGTCACCACGGCGTTGTAGAGGTTGAGCGGGCCATCAGCACTCATGGCGGTGGAGGGGCGCATGGCGCCAACCAGTACCACCGGCTTGTCGCTCTTGACGGTCAGATTGAGGAAGTAGGCGGTCTCTTCCATGGTGTCGGTGCCGTGGGTGATGACAATGCCATCCACGTCATCCTTGGCCAGCAGCTCGTTGACCCGTTTGGCCAGCTTGAGCCACACCTCGTCGTTCATGTCCTGGGAGCCGATCTTCACCACCTGCTCACCCTGCACATCGGCCACGTTCTTCATCTCGGGCACGGCGGCGATCAGGGTTTCGATGGCCACCTTGCCAGCCTCGTAGTTGGACTGGGTAGCCGACTGGCCAGCTCCGGCAATGGTGCCGCCGGTTGCCAGAATATGGACGTTGGGCAGGGCCATCGCCATGGGGGAGAGGGTCAGGCCAACGACGGCGGCGAGCAGGGTCTTGCGGATCGGTAGGGTCATGCTGCAAATCCTTATGGTTGGAATAATCGCAGCAAGTTTGCCCGTTTAATAACCTGGGTCTGTGATAAAACTCACCAAAAGACAGGTGAGTACAGATTTTTAACCTGTTTTATACCTCAATGGAGATAATTTAACTCGCAGAGAAACCCTTGGCTTCGATCAGGGCGATCAGCTCTGCCTTGCTCAGCTCGCTCTCGATGAAGGCCTTGCTGCTGGCGAAATCGACGGTTGCGGTGGTGACCGCAGGCTGGGCCAGCAGCGCTTTTTGCAGACTGGCGGCGCAGCCACCACAGGACATGCCGGACACGGTGAGTTCGATGGTCATGGGATATCTCCTCTGTTGATGAACGCCAGCCTAAAGCTGCCGCCTCCGGCAAGGTCAAGCCGTCAGTACATAAGACCCAGATAGTTCATCAGAGTTGCCCCGAGGCTGGTAGTGACCAGCGAACCGAGGGTGGTGGTGGCGATGATGTTTGCGGCCAGCACGCTGTCGCCCCCCATGGCGCGGGTCATCACATAGCTGGCGGCGGCAGTCGGGGTGGCGCTGATGAGAAACAGAATACCCAGCTCCAGATGGCTGAAGCCGAGCAGGGCAGCCCCAAGAGTGAACGCAGCCGGAATGAGGCAGAGCCGCATGATACTGGCCCAGCCCGCAATGGCTGCACCACCGCGCAGGGCGTCGAGGCTGAGAGAGGCACCGGTGCAGAGCAGCGCCAGCGGCAACGTCATGTTGGCGAAGTAGCTGCCGGTGGTGAGCAGCAGTTGCGGCATCTTGATACCGAGCAGGGTAAACGGCAGCGCCGCCACAATGGCGATAATCAGCGGATTCTTGATGATGCCGAGCAGGATGGGGCGAATGCCGGTGGCACCGCCGAGACTGCGGGTGAGGGTGATCACCGCGAGAATGTTGTAGAGCACGGTCACCGCGCCGACATAGAAGGCCGCCGCACCCAACCCCTCGTGGCCGTAAGCGTTCTGCACATAGGCGAGCCCGATAATGGCGCTGTTGCCGCGAAAACTCCCCTGCACGAAGATGCCGCGCAGTCGCTGCTCCCCGATAAAACGTCCGGCCAGCAGCTCCAGCACCAGATAGCTGATAACGGTGGCGAGCAGGCCATAGCCGATAAACCAGAGGCTCGGCATGGTGGCGAAGTTGGTACCCAGAATACTGAGAAAGAGCAGAGCGGGCAGGGTGACCTGAAACACCAGCCGCGAGGCGGATTCGGTAAAGGGATCCGGCAGCAGCCCCAACCGCTTGAGCAAGATGCCGAGCAGCAGCACCACGCAGATGGGGCCTGTGATGGAGAGGGAGAAGAGCAGACTGGCCAGCAGATCCATGATGGGCATCCTGTGCTGTGCCCACATACCCTGACGGCGGGGCAAAAAGGGCATTCTAACGCCATGGGCTTGTATTCACAGGGGTTAATCACAACAATGTGGGCAATTCCACCGCCTAGCCTCCTGTGAGCCAATTCATGGACAAGAAACTGACCATCCTCGATATCGCCAGACTGAGTGGCGTCGGCAAGTCGACCGTCTCCCGGGTGCTCAATCAGGATCCCAAGGTGAAGCAGGAGACCCGCGAGCGGGTGGAGCAGATCATCGCCGAACATAGCTTCGTGCCGAGCAAGTCGGCGCGGGCCATGCGCAGCCAGAGCCAGCAGGTGGTGGGGATCATCGTCTCGCGGCTCGACTCCAGCTCGGAGAATCAGGCGGTGCGCGGCATGCTGGAGACCCTCTACCAGCGTGGCTACGATGCCGTGCTGATGGAGAGCAAGTTCTCCCCCGCCAAGGTACAGGAGCATCTGGCGGTGCTGGAGCGGCGCGGGGTGGATGGCATTATCCTGTTCGCCTTCAACGATCTCGACTATGCCGCCATGGCGCCGCTCAGGGATAAGCTGGTGCTGGTTGCCCGCGAATATCCCGGTTTCTCCTCAGTTTGCTTTGACGATGCCGGCGCTGTGCGTACCATGCTGGACCAGCTTGCTGCCCGCGGTATCCGCGACATCGCCTATCTGGGGGTGGATACTGCCGACCTCACCACCGGCCAGCGCCGGCTCGACGCCTACCTCGGCTACTGCGCCGAGCAGGGGCTGGCGGCGCGCAGCGCCCTCGGCGACCTCAGCCTGCAGAGCGGCTACCGGT
>NZ_JBFODV010000204.1:0-4989 GCF_040908495.1 Aeromonas sp. R1-1
ATCACGGAGGCGCCGTTTTTTATCGGGATTTTACCGCATTCACGCCAGCAGGATAGCAGCCATCACCAACAGGGCCGCGATGGCCGGCACCGGCAACTTCAACACCCGCAGCAGATAAAAGCCGATGGCCGCCAGCGCCAGATCGGTCGGCGCCAGCACCGCGCTCTGCCACACCGGCTGATAGAGGGCCGCCAGCAACAAGCCCACCACGGCGGCGTTGATTCCGGTGACAGCCCCCGCCAGACGGGGCCGGGCCAACCACTGTTGCCAGCAGGGGCCCACCGCCCAGAGCAGCAGAAAGCCGGGTACAAAGAGCGCCAGGGTCGCCAACAGGGCACCGATCATCGGCATCTCGGGCTGCAGCTGGGCGCCAAGATAGGTGGCAAGGGTAAACATGGGGCCCGGCACCAACTGGGCCAAGCTGTAACCGGTCAGAAACTGCTGCTCGTTGAGAGTGTGTCCCACGCTCTCTTGCAGCAGCGGCAACACCACATGGCCACCGCCAAACACCAGACTACCGGCGCGATAGAAGTCGGCAACCAGCTGGCCAAGCGGACTACCGAGCCGCGGCAGACTGATAAAAAGGATCCCAAACAGCAGCAGGGTCGGCCAATGAGGCTGACTGCTGGCGGCAGAAGGCTGCTCGGCGGAGGCTGGCACACTACCCGCCCCGCGCTGGCTGCGGGCGCAGATCAGTGCCGCTCCCACCAGCATCAACAGTTGAGTCAGCAGACCGGGCTGCCACCAGAGTGCGGCAGCGGTCGCCACCATAATCCCTTGGGTCATTCCCGTGGCACAGAACTGACGACTCATGGTGAGCACCGCATCGGCCACCACGATGAGCGCCAGCAGCTTGAGGCCGTGCAGCGCCGCATCGAGCCACAAATTGCTGCCCAGCTGGCCGATGCCGATCGCGGCCGCCAGTAGCAGAAGAAATGAGGGCAGCGTGAAACCAAGAAAAGCTGAGAGCGCCCCGCCCAGACCGGCGCGATGACGACCGATGGCGAAACCAAGCTGGCTGGAGGCGGGCCCCGGCAGCAGTTGGCACAGCGCCAGCAAGCGGGCAAATTCGGCCTGTGTCAGCCAGCCGAGCCGCTGGACGAAGGTGCGCTGGAAATAGCCGATATGAGCGGCCGGACCACCAAAGCTGATGCATCCCAGCCATAAAAACTGAATAAATACCTGCCCCACGCTCTTCTCCCTCATCCCTCTTCTCCCGATGGAGAGGGGATATTATGACAGCGCGATGATCGTTTTATGACAATCAGACTGATTCGGCCGACACCATGGGCACATCACCCGGCAGATAGCAGCGTCCCGCCAGCCAGCAAGCGATGGATTGGCGGCTGGCGTCGAAATGGGGCTCGGGCAACTCGCGCGGATCGCACCAGACCCAGCCTTCGCACTTCTCCGGCTCCAGCAGTTGCGGTTCGCCATCGGCTCGGGCGTGCAGCGTCACCGAGATATAGTGCAGCCCGCTCTCGCGCCAGGTCTCCAGATTGTTGGTCACCGCTACCACCTCGGGCCCGTGGATCTCAAGTCCGGTCTCCTCGGCCACCTCGCGGATCGCCGCCGACTCGAAGCTCTCCCCCAACTCCAGATGACCACCCGGGATCGACCAGTAGGGGGCATGGCTCCCTTTGCGTTTGCCAAGCAGCACCTGGTCTTGGGCGTTGGTCAGGATGACGCCGACCCCGACGCGGGGATAGAGAGTGGACATGAAAACGCTCCTTCAATCAGGCAATAAAACGGCCCCACCATAGGCCCAAGGAGGGTACAGGGCAAGCTCCGGCTGCACGGCACCTGCGGCCGTCAGTGGTCCCCCCTTGCCCCTTAACCGGTTATCACTGATGCTGGGGAGTGAAGCCCGGATGGAGAGGTCATCCCAATCCTCTCAGTCCCCCATTACCCCGAGGAGTCCGCCATGAAAAAATTGCTCCCCCTGTGCGCCCTGCTGCTCACGGCTTGCCAAACCACGCAGCCCCCCCAACTCGCTCGCCATCGATGATGCTGACGCCTGGCAGGCCATTTGCAAAGATGGCACCCGGGTTCGCGCCGTGGTAGCAGAGGGGATCTGTGGGGATCATCGCGGGGTAGCCATGTGGACGAATAAGCCAAGAGCTGAACGGATGGCAGAAGAAGCCGCCAAATAGTGTGATCCAGACACCATAAAATGACACTGCCGGCCAATTGGCCGGATTTTTTCGCGATCTCGCCAGCACTTTGCCACCTTGTTCATGGTGCGCTCAGTTTTCTGTTCCCATACTGGCCCTACAGTTCCAAAAGAGGAGAGACAAGATGCAAACATCCATCGTCGGGCTCTCCATTCTGTGGGGGCTAGCCAGTTTTGGTGTTCAGGGGGATTTCATCGAGAGCCGTGATTCCGTTGCGCCATCCTGGCAAGCCGAGTCCAGAGTGGAGATGGAAGGTTATCTGATTGAATCGCTTGGCGAAGATCGCTGGCTGTTCGATAACGGCAGCGAGAGCCTGCTGGTCTCCCTGCCCGAGGGGCAGTGGGTGCCGACCGGCGAGCGGCTGCGGGTCAGCGGCGAACCGCAACAGGAGCAGAGCGGCTGGCTGCTGCAGGTGGAAGACATCAGCCAGGTCAGTGTCTGACCACGGCAGTCGCCCCATCACCGCGACAGCTAATCCAGACCGATAACCACGACCGAATAGCAAAAGAGGAGGCCACTGGCCTCCTCTTTCTGTTTCTATTAAGCGGTTTGCGCAGCCTTAACCCAGATGGTTGAGCGGCAGCGCCGTCTTGTGCTTGATGCGACGCAGCACGAAGCTGGAGCGCACACCGGTCACCCCCGGAATATGGGTCAGCTTGTCCAGCAGGAAGTGCTGGTAGTGCTCCATGTCGCGCACCACCACCTTGAGCTGGTAGTCGGCATCGTTGCCGGTGATGAGGTCACACTCCAGCACTTCGGGCAACTCGCTGATGGCGCGATCGAAGTTTTCGAACCGCTCGGGCGTGTGTCTGTCCATGGATATATGAATGTAGGCGGTGAGGGTGAGGCCAAGCTGGCGGGCGTTGAGCAGAGTAACGTGGGTGTCGATGAGACCGGCATCCTCCAGCGCCTTGACCCGGCGGGAGCAGGGGGACGGCGAGAGCCCGACCAGCTCGGCCAGCTCCAGATTGCTGATGCGGCCATTCTCCTGCATCAACTCGAGAATATGTCTGTCTATGCGATCAAGTTTCAGCATTTACCCTTCCTCGTTGCAATGACTAATCCACTTTTCCTAGATTAAGGGTGAACTATTGCAAAAACAACCGAAATAAGTGGTTACTTTGCAACCACTCACCGGCACGGGAGGGATACTATGGTTACATCTTCCGGTGGCAAAGCAGATACCTGACCGGGTCTCTGCGGTGAAGGACCTTACCGGGTCAAGAGCCCCATCAGCCGTCTTACCTTATCGGGAAACGACGGGCTGGAACGAGAGAACCCCCTCCCCGAAGGCAACAAAGCAGGCATCCCGGCGCCTGCTTTGTTGTTTTTGGGCGTTTGACGCAATCAGAGCGCGGGCGGCGTGATGCGATAGAGACAGCGGTGCGCCCCCTCCAGCAGATATTGCTCCCGCTCCACCGTCGCCGGCGCCAGCAGCTGGCGAAACAGCGCCAGTTCGCTGCGACAGAAACCGCGGCAGGTACGCGCTGCCGCACAGATGGGACAGTGGCTCTCCCACAGCAGCCAGCTGCCATCCTCTTCGCGGCGGATCTCCGCCATATAGCCCTCGCGGCTGCGCAGCTCCTTGAGCGCCGCTAGCCGGCCAGAGAGGCCATGGGACCCCAGCGCCTCCTGATAGCGAGCAAGCATCTGCTGCTCCCGCTGCTGAATCAGCCGCTCCATCCCCTCCTCGCCAAACAGCTCGCGCACGTTGTCGATCAACTGCACGGTCAGATCGCTATGGCTATCGGGGAAGCGCTGCCAGGCCTGCTCGGTGAGCTGCCACAGCCGCACGGGACGACCGCGCCCGCGCGCCTCGTCGCTGAATGTAACCCACCCCTCCTGCTCCAGCGTGAGCAGGTGCTGACGGGCGCCCATGGAGGTCATCTGCAACTGCTCCCCCAGCGCGGCGGCGCTCTGCGGGCCATGGCTCTTGAGCAGAAACAGGATCTTGTCGGTGCTTGCGTTCATGGTCTCATTATGGGGATCGCCCTTTATTAAATCAACAATTCACTTTACTTAATCCCATCTATGAACCAGCATAAATAAACAAATAACTTTACTTAATGGGTGCAACATGGAGAAACACGGGCACAAAAATCCCCTCTGGGTGCTGGTCATGACGGTCACGCTGGCAGTTGCAGGCTTCAGTCTCCCCTCCCCGGTATTGGCACCTTTGCTGCTGGATCCGGCCCACGGCATGCTGACGCCGGAAGCCTCCGACTGGAGCCGCAAGGTGTGGCTGGGGGTCATCATGGGGCTCTATCCCCTGTTCCAGCTGGTGGGCAGCCCCTGGCTCGGTCGCCTCTCCGACCGCTATGGCCGCAAGCCACTGCTGTTGCTATCGCTGGCGGGGGTGCTGGCAGGCTATGCCCTGATGGCATTCGGTATCGCCTGGCGCTCACTCCCCCTGTTGCTGCTCAGCCGGATTGTGGAGGGGCTGTGCAACGGCAACATCGCCATCGTGCAGGCGATGGCGGCGGATCTCGCCGGCAAGGAGCACAAGGCGCGCAGCTTCGCCTGGATCAACATCGGCATGAATCTGGGCTGGGTAGTGGGGCCGGTGATCGGGGGCTACGCCGCGGTGATCTCGGGGGATTACCGTCTGGCGGCCTGGCTGGCCGTCGCGATGACCCTGCTCAACCTGCTGCTGGTGCTCTGGCTGATCCCCTATCGTCCGCCGGTGGCGGCCACCCTTCAGGCCGCGACTCTCTCCAGCCGCCAGTTGCTGCTGCAACCGGCCCTGCTGCCCTACTTCGCACTCACCCTGATCAGCTATGGCGCCGTGCAGCTCTATTTCACCTACTTCAACATC
>NZ_JBFODV010000205.1:0-2027 GCF_040908495.1 Aeromonas sp. R1-1
TTCGATGAAAAAAGAGCGGCAGCCCTCGGGCTGCCGCTCTTTTTATTGATAAGGATCGCCGCGTCAGGACTCCAGCGCAGCAATCGCCTCTATCTCGATCTTCACATCCTTCGGCAAGCGGGCCACTTCCACGCAAGAGCGCGCCGGATACATGGCATCGTGCTCGGAGAAGAAGTCGTTGTAGACCTGATTCACCGCAGCAAAGTCGTTCAGATCCGAGACAAACACCGTGGTCTTGAAGATGTTGCGCACCTCGCCGCCTGCTGCCTCGACAATCGCCTTTACGTTTTGCAGGGAGCGCAGGGTCTGCGCTTCGATACCCTCTGCAATGTCGCCGCTCACCGGGTCCAGCGGGATCTGGCCGGAGGTGTATAGGATGTTGCCAATCCGGGTGGCCTGCACATAGGGGCCGATGGCGCCCGGCGCCGCCTTGGTAGTGATAACCTGTCGCATCTGTTACTTCCTCGTGCTGACAAACAAAAAGTAGGCCCGGAGCAAGCCTGCTCACCCCGGGCATGAGAGTTACATCATGTTGGTGAAGGTTCTGGAGATGACGTCCTGCTGCTGCTCGCGGGTCAGGGCGTTGAAGCGAACCGCATAGCCGGAGACCCGGATGGTCAGACTGGGGTACTTGTCCGGATTCTCGATGGCATCCAGCAGCATCTCGCGGTTCATCACGTTGACGTTGAGGTGCTGGCCCCCTTCCACATCCCGCTCGTGATGGAAGTAGCCATCCATCAGCCCCACCAGATTGTTCTCGCGATTGGCGGGTTCCTTGCCGAGCGCCCCCGGCACGATGGAGAAGGTGTAGGAGATCCCGTCCTTGGCGTATTTGAACGGCAGCTTGGCCACCGAGGCGAGTGAAGCAACCGCCCCCTTGCGATCCCGACCGTGCATCGGGTTGGCCCCCGGCGCAAACGGCGCACCGGCGCGGCGGCCATCCGGGGTATTGCCGGTCTTCTGGCCATAGACCACGTTGGAGGTGATGGTCAGGATCGACTGGGTCGGCACCGCATTGCGGTAGGTCGGCAGCGCCTGGATCTTCTTCATGAAGCGCTCGACCAGATCGCAGGCGATAGAGTCGACCCGCTCGTCGTTGTTGCCGTACTGGGGATACTCCCCCTCAATCACGAAATCGACCGCCAGCCCGTCAGCATCGCGCACCGGCTTGACCCGGGCGTACTTGATGGCCGCCAGCGAATCGACCGCTACCGACAGACCGGCAATGCCACAGGCCATGGTGCGATAGACGTCGCGATCGTGCAGCGCCATCAACGAAGCCTCGTAGCTGTACTTGTCGTGCATGTAGTGGATAAGGTTGAGCGCGCTGATGTACTGCACCGCCAGCCAATCCATAAAGCTGTCGAGGCTGGCCATGACGGTCTCGTAATCCAGCACTTCGTCCATGATGGGCGCCACTTTCGGGCCGACCTGGATCTTCAGCTTCTCGTCCACCCCGCCGTTGATGCAATAGAGCAGGGTTTTGGCCAGGTTGGCGCGAGCCCCGAAGAACTGCATCTGCTTGCCGATCACCATAGGGCTCACGCAGCAGGCGATGGCGTAGTCATCGCTCTCGAAGTCGGTGCGCATCAGATCATCGTTCTCATACTGCAGGGATGAGGTATCGATGGAGACGCGGGCAGCATAGGTCTTGAAGGCCCGCGGCAGCCCTTCCGCCCAAAGGATGGTGAGGTTGGGCTCGGGCGCCGGTCCCATGGTCTTGAGGGTGTGGAGGTAACGGAAAGAGTTCTTGGTCACCAGAGTACGACCATCCAGCCCCATGCCACCAATCACCTCGGTGGCCCAAATGGGGTCGCCGGAGAAGAGGGTGTCAAACTCGGGGGTGCGCAGGAAGCGCACCATGCGGATCTTCATGATGAAGTGATCAACCAGCTCCTGGGCATCCTGCTCGCTGATGAGCCCCGCTTTCAGATGGCTCTGTCCCAATTACGTGTTGAAAGGCTAATCTTGAAGTAGGCCATCACCTTGAGGTCTACCATCATGGATACCCCAGCCTTTCAACACCT
>NZ_JBFODV010000206.1:0-6563 GCF_040908495.1 Aeromonas sp. R1-1
AGGTCGACATGTTCGGCGTGCTTACCGAAGAGATTGACGACGTCAAGAAGGCGTTTGCCAATGTGCCGCACTGGCCTGACAAGGTGTGGTTGGAAGGGGAGCGCGAGACCCTCGGACTCTATCTCACCGGCCACCCCATCAACCAGTACAGCAGCGAATTGCGTCGTTATACCTCGGGTCGCCTGTGCGATCTGCATCCCACCTCCCGCGATACCGTAACCACGGCGGCGGGGCTGGTGATTGCGGCCCGCAGCATGGTGACCAAGCGTGGCAACAAGATGGGGATCTTCACCCTGGACGACCGTTCCGGTCGCCTCGATGTGACCCTGTTCAGTGAAGCGCTGGAAAAATATGAAGAATTGATGCAAAAAGACCGCATTTTGGTGGTTTCTGGACAGGTCAGCTTTGATGACTTCTCCGGTGGCCTTAAAATGTCGGCTCGAGAATTACTGGATATCAACGATGCGAGGGAGCGTTTTGCCAGAGCAATCCGCATCTCCCTCGATGAACAGCGTATCGATGATCGCTTTTTTCCGCGTTTGTGCGAGATTTTGGAGCCCGCCCGTGCCGGAGTCTGTCCGGTTCAGGTAAACTATCGTCGCCCCGGTTCCCGGGTGCGATTGACGCTCGGTACCGAGTGGCGGGTGACACCCACCGATCAACTGTTAGATGACTTGCGCGTCCTGCTTGGACGAGAGCGGGTCGAGTTGGTTTTTGATTAGAGGTTCTAAGGCCCTATGAGTCTTTTTCTGGATTTTGAACAGCCGATTGCCGAGTTGCAGGCGCAGATTGATGAGCTCAAACATGTGAGTGAAGGCAATCACGCCGTGGATCTGAAAGACGAGATCCGCCGGCTGGAGAAGAAAAACGAAGAGCTGACCAAGAAGATCTTCGGTGATCTGGGGGCCTGGCAGGTATCCCAGATGGCGCGTCATCCCCAGCGCCCCTACACCCTCGATTATATCGAGCATATCTTCACCGATTTCGACGAGCTGGCTGGCGATCGTGCCTATGCCGATGACAAGGCTATCGTCGGGGGCATCGCCCGTCTCGACGGCGAGCCTGTGATGGTGATTGGTCACCAGAAGGGTCGCGAGACCAAAGAGAAGATCAAGCGAAACTTCGGCATGCCGCGTCCGGAAGGATACCGCAAGGCCCTGCGTCTGATGGAGATGGCCGAACGCTTCAAGATGCCGATCATCACCTTTATCGACACCCCGGGCGCTTACCCTGGCGTCGGTGCCGAAGAGCGTGGCCAGTCCGAGGCGATTGCCCGCAACCTGAAAGTGATGGCCGGTCTGACCGTGCCGGTGGTCTGCACCGTGATCGGTGAGGGTGGCTCCGGTGGTGCGTTGGCAATCGGGGTGGGTGACCGCGTCAACATGCTGCAGTACTCCACCTACTCCGTCATCTCGCCTGAAGGGTGTGCCTCCATCCTGTGGAAGAGTGCTGACAAAGCTTCTGTGGCTGCCGAAGCGATGGGGATCACTGCCCAGCGTCTGAAAGAGCTCAAGCTGATCGACCATGTGATCGACGAGCCCCTCGGTGGTGCCCATCGCGATGTGGAGAAGATGGCCAAAAACCTCAAGGCCCGCATCAAGCAGGATCTGGACGCCCTGCGTCCGCTCGATACCGAGCAACTGCTGGAGCAGCGTTACCAGCGTCTGCTGGGCTACGGCTACTGCTAAGCGCAGCCGTCAATCCCGAGTATTCAGGCCCCTGTCATCGACGGGGGTTTTTATTGCTGATGACTTGTCTTGCGGTGATTGCCCCAACGCGCCCTGAAACGGCGCTGCTCACTCTTCGCGGGTGAGGGGCAGGGTTGGTATGCCATGTTATTGGTGATGGCTGTCATTAGCCTGCAGCATCCTTTGGCATTGCTAGCGGTGGCATGACAAGCCGCTTGATCATCCGATTGCGGCATAAAAAAGCGCCCCGGCTGTGCGGAGCGCTTTTACAGGTGTCTGGCAGTATTACAGTTCAATCTCGTCTGTAAGACCTTCATAGGCGATATCGATGGATTGCAGCTCCTTCTGCAGGCGATGTTTGTCTTTCAACGCCTCGATTTCACGCCATTTACGTTTTTTTCCCGTTGTCCCGCGGCTACGCGAACCGAGTTCAACCACCTCGTCATAATCGAAGTTGAACATTTCCATGGCTCCCTCCTTGGTTTTTATCGTTTTCACCACCCGTATAACATAACGAATCTGAAATTAAAACGTTTTCGTGACGACTCTATGACAGCGCTAAAAAAGCCCATGAAAAAAAACCGGGCCCCTTGTTAGGGGCCCGGTTTTTATCAGAAAAAAGAACCGATTACAGGCGGCTTGCCAGCATGGTTTCCAGCTTGCCCTGGTCGATGGCAAACATGCGGATGCCTTCGCCCAGCTTCTCGTGAGCCATGGCGTCCTGGTTCAGTTCCCAGCGGAATTCGGCTTCGGTCATCGGGGTCGGTTTGGCCTTGCGCTCACCGGTGTAGTCCAGTTTGCGTACCACGGTGCCTTCGGTCTTGCTCAGCTCTTCCAGCAGGGCCGGGCCAATGGTCAGGCGGTCGCAACCGGCCAGTTCCAGGATCTCGCCAGTATTGCGGAAGCTGGCGCCCATCACCACGGTCGGGTAGTCGTGCTGCTTGTAGTAGTTGTAGATGGAGGTAACGGAGACCACACCCGGATCTTCGCTGGCGGTGTAATCACGGCCATTTTTAGCCTTGTACCAGTCGAGGATGCGACCCACGAACGGGGAGATCAGGAAGGCACCGGCTTCCGCACAGGCACGGGCCTGGGCGAAGGAGAACAGCAGGGTCAGGTTGCACTGGATACCCTCTTTCTCCAGTACTTCAGCGGCACGGATCCCTTCCCAAGTGGAGGCCAGCTTGATCAGAATGCGGTCGTTGCTGATGCCGGCTTCGTTGTAAAGACGGATCAGCTTGCGGGCTTTGGCAATGCTGGCTTCGGTATCGAAGGAGAGACGGGCATCCACTTCGGTAGAGATGCGGCCCGGAACGATCTTCAGCACTTCCAGACCGATGTTGACGGCCAGCTTGTCGCCCGCGTCGATGATTTGCTGTGCCTTGTCCTGGCTCTGGGCTTTGGCCCAGTTGATGGCGTCTTCGATCAGCGGAGCGTACTCGGGGATCTCGGAGGCCTTCAGAACCAGAGAGGGGTTGGTGGTGGCATCGATGGGCTGATAGCGTTTGATGGCTTCGATATCACCGGTGTCGGCAACAACAGTGGTCAGGGCTTTCAGCTGGGTTAATTTATCGGCCATAGCGAATATCATCTCTTAATGAGGGAGTAATCCCTGGGTTGCGGGCTTGAGACGGTGGTTCTGAAATAAAATTACAGGATCTTGGTGCCTCAGGCTCAGAAAAGCGCGATGGGGGCGGCCCATCGTCATTGCCTGCCTAATTAATACTGATGTGCTGCATCCTGCAATAGGGGCGCTTGGTTGTTAAACATTCAGGCTGTTGAGTTATCCCGTTTTATGGCTTGAAACTATATGATTAGTAAGGTTTTTTACATTTCCTTCCGACCTCGCTCCGATTTGCTTTCAGCTGAACTTTTTTAGCCAATATCCATATTTGTGTCATCGATCACATAAATTATCTTGCTACGTACTTGAAATTTAATTACAGCGAAAACGTTTGGCGAAATGTCTCCGTTTGAAAGCCATTTCATGCAAGCGTTTGCGTTTTCGCATAGCTCATCAGGGATATATCAAAATGGTTCTCTTATGGGGCTTAATGGTGGCCTGTCTGATTGAATTATTGAGTTTGTTGAAAGTTTGCGATTTAAATGGAGCTTTATGGGCTTTTACCGTTCGTTTTTTGTGTCTCGCGTGACCGGGATCACTATTCCGGGCTCTCCCGCTGTGCTAGATTCCGCCCCTTTAGCGAAACGCTAATTAAACGACAGACAGAAAACGGTCAGCGCAGACTGACCATGGATGTGAATAACAACGAGAGAATTATGGACACCTTGATTGCGATGCTAAACGACCTGATGTGGGGAGCCGTGCTCATCTACCTGCTCATCGGGGTCGGTATCTTTTTCACCTTCCGCCTGGGTTTTATCCAGATCCGTCACTTTGGCCACATGTTTTCCGTACTGAAAAACAGCCGTAAATCGGACAACGCGGGCATCTCCTCCTTCCAGGCCCTCTGTACCAGCCTTGCCGCCCGTGTCGGCACCGGCAACCTGGCCGGTGTGGCTGTCGCCATCTATCTGGGTGGCCCCGGCGCCATCTTCTGGATGTGGCTGATTGCCTTTATCGGCATGGCGACCGCCTTCGTCGAAAGCACCCTGGCCCAGCTCTACAAGGTCAAGGATGAGGATGGCAACTACCGTGGTGGCCCGGCCTACTACATGGAGAAAGGCCTTGGCATGCGCTGGATGGGGGTGGTCTTCTCGCTCTGCCTGATCCTGGCATTTGGTCTGGTGTTCAACGCGGTGCAGGCCAACTCCATCAGTCTGGCGATGAAGGTGGCGTTTGGCATTCCTGACTGGGTCAGCGGTCTGGCGCTGGTGGCGCTCTCCGGCCTGATTATCTTCGGCGGCATTCGTGGCATTGCCCGTTTTGCCGAGCTGGTGGTGCCCTTTATGGCACTGGCATATATCCTGCTGGCGCTGGTGATCGTGGCGATGAACATCACCGAGTTGCCTCATGTCCTCATGCTGATCATCAAGTCCGCCTTCGGGATTGAGCAGGCAGGCTCAGGTGCGCTCGGTTATGCCATCTCCCAGGCGATGATCAACGGTATCAAGCGCGGTCTCTTCTCCAACGAAGCGGGCATGGGCTCTGCGCCCAACGCTGCGGCGACTGCCACTCCCTATCCGCCGCACCCGGCCTCTCAGGGTTATGTGCAGATGCTGGGGGTCTTTATGGACACCATCGTCATCTGCAGCTGTACCGCCGCCATCATCCTGATGTCCGGTCAGTTTGAGCCGGGATCCGGCGTGACCGGTGTCGAGCTGACCCAGCGTGCGCTCTCCTCCCAGATTGGCAGCGGTGGCAACATCTTCATTGCGGCGGCCATCTTCTTCTTTGCCTTCACCTCTATCGTGGCGAACTACTCCTATGCCGAGACCAATCTGGTGTTCCTCGAGCACAACCACAAGGGCGGTCTGATGCTGTTCCGGGTGTTCGTGCTGGGGATGGTGATGTTCGGTGCCGTGGGTGAGTTGCCGATCGTGTGGGCGATGGCGGATGTCTCCATGGGTCTGATGGCCATCGTCAACCTGGTGGCGATCCTGCTGCTCTCCAGCGTTGCCATCAAGCTGGCGAAGGATTACAACGACCAGCTCCGGCTGGGCAAGGTACCCACCTTCGATGCCAACAAATACCCCGAGATCCGCTCCCAGCTGGAAGAGGGGATCTGGGACAATCCGACCAAAAAGTAACAAGCGGTGAGTCAGACCTCTTGATTAAAACCTGAAGGGGGAGCCGGTGGCTCCCCCTTCTTTTATGGCGCGCTCTTCGGTTGCTTATCCCAGCGCCGAACGAGTTGCCTGATACGCCGTCGTAACTGGCGCCAGCAGCGCCCTTGTTGCCGTTCGCTGAGGGGGGCATAACGCCAGAGTCGATAGAGCCACGCACTCTTTAGCAGGGAGTGGGCAAGGTCGGGACGCAGCCGTGCCAGCCGCTCGCACCATGCCCCCATGCTCTCGGCGGGCTGGGGTGGGTAACCACTGCGTTTACCCCGTTTGAGCAGGGGCTGCCAGATGCGCAGCTCTGGCGGCAGGCGGGCGGGCAACTGCAGGGGCAGGCTCACCAGCAGGGCGACCAGCATCAGGCTGGCGAGGATCAACCAGGGTGTGTGCCCCGCCAGTGCAGGCCAGCGCAGGCCAATTTGCTGCCAGAGCTGGCCCGCATCGTAACCAATTACCCAGCGACTCCACTGGTAGTCGATATTGTTGCCCCACCAGCGCAACTGATTGAGCAGAGCCCAGTTGCGATAACGCTGCAAAGCGAGGGGGTCGGCAGCGGTAAACTCGTCGCTCAGAGCTTCCCTCACGCCGCCTTCAATACGCTCCGGTGCCACTGCCGCAGTGGGGTCGATTCGCCGCCATGTTCCCCCTTCATCGAGATACTCTACCCAGGCGTGAGCATCGAACTGGTGTACCGCCAGATAGTTGCCTCTGGGATTCCACTCGCCGCCGAGATAACCGGTGACCAGCCGTGCCGGAATACCGGCGGCGCGCAGTACGAAAGCGGTCACCATGGCGTAGTGGCCGCAAAAGCCGCGCTTGGTATCGAACAGGAACTCATCCACCCCGTCACTGCCAAGCCGTGGCGGGGTCAGAGTGTAGTAATAGGATTGGCTGCGAAACTGTTCGAGCAGGGCGGCGACCAGCGTGCTGCGATCCGGATAGCGTGCCGCAAGCTCTTGGCCATAGGCTCGCGCTCTCGGGTTGCCCCCGCCAGGCAGTTGCAGGTTGCGCTGGGCGGCTTGGCTGTCGTTCTCTGGCTGCGCTTCGCCGCGGCCAATGCGATAGCGGATCGCCACCTCGCCGCTCCCCTGCCGATAGAGGGTGTCGAGAGGGGTAAGCAGCACAGGGCCCGCC
>NZ_JBFODV010000207.1:0-22869 GCF_040908495.1 Aeromonas sp. R1-1
ACCTGCTCCAGTGGCAGCAGGTAATCCTGCGGCGAGAGATCTGTCAGAAAGCCGAGGTTGCCCCGGTTGACCCCGATCACTGCTACATCGAAGCGTGACAGCACCCGCGCCGCCCCCAGCATGTTGCCGTCGCCGCCGACCACGATGGCGAGATCGGCCTGCTGGCCCAGTTGCACCAGATCCATCACGTTTTCATCGAGGATGCTCAGGGTCTGGGCGACCCGGCTCTCCACCAGAACCCGAAAGCCGCGGGCGGTCAGGTATTGATGCAGGCCGGTCAGCGTCTGGTTGGCCCCCTCATGGTGGGGTTTGCCAATCAGGGCGATGGTTTTGAACGGAGAATCCATAGTCAGTCAGATCTGGGATGGGTATTGCGGGCCAGTATACAGTGCTTTGCTCCGCTTGTGACGCTCTCCCGTGTGACGGGGCTGGCTATCCCCTTGAGGCTAATGGTTAAACGGTGAGCGGCAACTCGGATAAACCGATGGTTGCGGCTATTCAGCAACTCTGATTGTCCTTTACCCCTTGAAAGCCGGGGATGCATCCCCATAATAGCGCCAACATAGTCGGTCTGTTGTCGTCCGGTCGCTCAACCAGACGTCAGGGCCCTCATAAGTAACCCCGGAATTGGAGATGTCATGAACCACGAAGAGCAAAAGGTTGAAGCGATGGAGCAAGTGGAAGCCCAGCCAGTCGAGCCGACCGATGTAGACAGTGAAGTGACAGCCGAGCAGGCCCGTATTGCCGAACTGGAAGCGCAGCTGGAAACCGCCATCCAAAAAGCGGCGGAAGAGCGTGAACGCGCCCTGCGTACCGCCGCCGAGATGGAGAATCTGCGCCGTCGTACCGAGCTGGATGTGGAGAAGGCGCACAAATTCGCGCTGGAGAAGTTCGCCAATGAACTGCTGCCGGTGCTGGACAACCTGGAGCGTGCCATCGAACTGGCCGACAAGGAGAACGAAGCCCTCAAGCCGATGATCGAAGGTGTCGAGCTGACCCTGAAATCCATGCAGAGCGGCGTGGCCAAGTTTGGTCTGGTGGCGCTCGACCCGATCAACCAGCCGTTTGACCCCAACGCCCATCAGGCTATGAGCATGGTACCGAGTGCCGATGTGGCCCCGAACACCGTCATTGCAGTGATGCAGAAGGGCTATGACCTCAACGGTCGGGTGATCCGTCCTGCCATGGTGATGATCGCCAAAGCGGTCGACTGATTGGCTGTGGGTGCCCGAGCCCGCCCCGTGGCGGGCTTTTTGTTTCGCAGTGCAGCACCTGCTCATCTTGCCCGGTTTAACGGCTCAACGTGACCGCGCAACCATGACAAAGGGTGTGGTTTTTTAGGGTTGGGGCTTGAAGCTGCGTCTGGCGACCCCATATAGGTAGCAAGGCCGCGGCGGCACAAAAAATTTGATGCCGGGAGCTTGAAAGCCAGATTGGCAGCCCCCACCTAGCCGTTAACGCATTAAGGCGAGTTCCTCGCCAGTTTATTCAAAGTATTTGGAGATTCGTCAAATGGGTAAAATCATCGGTATTGACCTGGGTACTACCAACTCCTGCGTCGCTATTCTGGATGGCGACACTGCTCGCGTGATCGAGAACGCAGAAGGCGATCGTACTACTCCGTCCATCATTGCCTATGCCGATGATGGCGAGATCCTGGTTGGTCAGCCGGCCAAGCGTCAGGCCATCACCAACCCGAAAAACACCCTGTTCGCCATCAAGCGTCTGATCGGTCGTCGCTTTGAAGATGAAGAAGTGCAGCGTGACCTGAAAATCATGCCGTACGCCATCGCCAAAGCTGACAACGGTGACGCCTGGGTTGAAGTGAAGGGCAAGAAAATGGCACCGCCGCAGATCTCTGCCGAAGTGCTGAAAAAGATGAAGAAGACCGCTGAAGACTACCTGGGCGAGCCGGTAACCGAAGCCGTTATCACTGTTCCGGCCTACTTCAACGACGCCCAGCGTCAGGCTACCAAGGATGCCGGTCGCATCGCCGGTCTGGATGTAAAACGCATCATCAACGAACCGACTGCAGCAGCTTTCGCCTACGGCGTGAACAAGGTCAAGGGCGAGCGCAAGGTTGCCGTATATGACCTGGGTGGCGGTACTTTCGATATCTCCATCATCGAGATCGACGAAGTTGAAGGCGAAACCACCTTCGAAGTACTGGCGACCAACGGTAACACCCACCTGGGTGGTGAAGACTTCGACAACCGCGTCATCAACTATCTGGTAGACGAGTTCAAGCGTGAGCAGGGCATCGACCTGCGCAACGACCAGCTGGCTCTGCAGCGTCTGAAAGATGCCGCCGAGAAAGCCAAAATCGAGCTCTCTTCTGCCCAGCAGACCGACGTCAACCTGCCGTACATCACTGCAGATGCCACCGGTCCGAAGCACATGAACATCAAAGTGACCCGCGCCAAGCTGGAATCCCTGGTAGAAGACATGGTGAAGGACTCTCTGGAGCCGGTTCGTGTCGCCCTGAAAGACTCCGGTCTGGCAGTTGGCGAGATCGACGACGTGATTCTGGTTGGTGGTCAGACCCGTATGCCACTGGTTCAGAAGACCGTTGCCGAGTTCTTTGGCAAAGAGCCGCGTAAAGACGTCAACCCGGACGAAGCCGTGGCCATGGGGGCTGCCATCCAGGGCGCCGTACTGTCCGGTGACAAGACCGACGTACTGCTGCTGGACGTCACCCCGCTCTCCCTGGGTATCGAAACCATGGGTAGCGTGATGACTGCGTTGATCGAGAAGAACACCACCATTCCGACCAAGAAGTCCCAGGTGTTCTCCACTGCCGAAGACAACCAGTCTGCCGTGACCATTCACGTGCTGCAGGGTGAGCGCAAGCGCGCCAGCGACAACAAGTCTCTGGGCCAGTTCAACCTGGAAGGCATCCGTCCGGCACCGCGTGGTCTGCCGCAGATCGAAGTGACCTTCGACATCGATGCCAACGGTATCCTGCATGTCTCTGCGAAAGACAAAGAGACCAACAAAGAGCAGAAGATCACCATCCAGGCCTCCTCTGGTCTGTCTGATGACGAGATCGAGCGCATGGTACGCGAAGCCGAAGCCAACGCGGCCGAGGACAAGAAGTTTGAAGAGCTGGTACAGGCTCGCAACCAGGCTGATGGTCTGGTCCACTCCGTACGCAAGCAGATCACCGAAGCTGGTGAAGCCCTGCCTGCCGACGACAAGACCAAGATCGAAGCTGCTCTGAGCGAGCTGGAAGTTGCCATCAAGGGTGACGACAAGGCTGCTATCGAAGCCAAACAGCAGGCTCTGCTGGAAGCGTCCCAGAAGCTGATGGAAATTGCCCAGCAGCAGGCTCAGGCCCAGGGTGCAGCCGGTGCTGATGCCGGTCAGTCCTCCTCTTCTGCCAAGGCTGACGACGACGTAGTCGACGCCGAGTTCGAAGAAGTGAAAGACGACAAGAAGTAAGCCCTACCCAGATGGGCGGAGTCCGCTTCGCCCATCGGCTTGGTCAATGAATTCACGGGCGTTGGGTAACCAACGCCCGTCTGCGTAACCACAGGATGAGTATGTCGAAGCGCGATTTCTACGAAGTACTGGGTGTGGCGAAAGATGCCGACGATCGCGAGATCAAGAAGGCGTACAAGCGCCTGGCCATGAAGTATCACCCGGATCGTAACCAGGGTGATGCCGCATCCGAAGAGAAGTTCAAAGAGGTCAAGGAAGCCTACGAGGTCCTGACCGATGCCAACCTGCGTGCCCGTTACGACCAGTACGGCCATGCCGGTGTCGACCCGAGCCAGGGTGGCGGTGGCCACGGTGGCTTTGGCGGCGGTGCCGACTTCGCCGACATGTTTGGTGACGTATTCGGTGACATCTTCGGCGGTGGCCGTGGTGGTGCCCGTCGTGGCCCGGCCCGTGGCTCCGACCTGCGTTACACCATGGAGCTGACGCTGGAAGAGGCGGTACGCGGGGTCTCCAAGGAGATCAAGGTGCCGACTCTGGTTCACTGCGAAGTCTGTAACGGCTCCGGTGCCCACACCGGCAGCAGTGCCCAGACTTGCCCGACCTGCCACGGCTCCGGCCAGGTGCAGATGCGTCAGGGCTTCTTCGCGGTGCAGCAGGCATGTCCGCACTGTCACGGTCGCGGCAAGATCATCAAGGATCCGTGCCGCAAGTGCCACGGTGAAGGTCGCTACCAGCGCACCAAGACCCTGTCGGTGAAAATTCCGGCGGGTGTCGATACCGGCGATCGCATCCGTCTCTCCGGTGAAGGGGAAGCGGGGGAAGCGGGAGCTCCGGCAGGGGATCTCTACGTACAGGTGCACGTCAAAGAGCACGAGATCTTCGTGCGTGACGGCAACAACCTCTACTGCGAAGTGCCCATCAGCTTCACCGCAGCCGCCCTGGGTGGCGAGATTGAAGTGCCGACCCTGGATGGCCGCGTCAAGCTCAAGGTCACTCCGGAGACTCAGACTGGCAAGATGTTCCGCATGCGCGGCAAGGGCGTGAAGTCAGTACGCTCCGGTCAGGTAGGGGATCTGATGTGCAAGGTGGTGATCGAGACTCCGGTCAACCTCACCGAGCAGCAGAAAGAGCTGCTGCGCCAGCTGGACGAATCCTTCAGCGGTGCCGCTGCCAAGACCCACAAGCCGAAATCGGAAGGCTTCTTCGAAGGGGTGAAACGCTTCTTCGACGATCTGACCAGCTGATTTCAGCGACCCGAATAAACAGAGCCGGCCTTGTGCCGGCTCTTTTTTTGCCCGCCGTTTAGCCAGGATCCGCCTTATTGAGTGGATCCTGATGAGGGATCCTCCTCACAACTCCCGCCAATTCCTGCTGTACAAATGTTATCCCGCTCACACTGTTGCTAAAACGGTTTAGTTGCTGTATTGAGTCGGCTAAAGCGGTTTAGCTATGCTCCGTCTGTCGATAACAACAGCGCCCGTCCGGGCCACAGATGACAGGTGAGGAAGATGATGATGTTCAAGAGCAAGTTGGCGCTGGCGGTAGCGCTGGGATTGGGGATGAGCAGTCCGCTGTGGGCGGCGCAGGCGAGTGTTGCAGGTGAGAGTGTCGAGGCCAGACTGGCGGCGCTGGAGGCGCGGGTACAGGCGGCTGAAGCGAGAGCCGAGGCAGCAGAGAGCCGTGCCAGTCAGGCGGAAGTGAAGGCGAGCACGGCGAGTGAGCAGGCGCAGGCGGCCGACAACCGCAGTCAGCAGGTGGATGAGAAGACAGCAGGTGCCCAGGGCTTCGAGTTTCACGGCTACGCCCGCTCGGGCCTCCTGGTCAACAGCAATGGCAACGGCGGGCGCGGCGGCCCCTACATCACGCCAGCCGGTTCGGTGGGCGGGGCCGTCGGTCGCCTTGGCAACGAGGATGACACCTACATGGAGGCCAACCTGCTGAAAACCCAGACCTTCGAGGATGGCAGCTGGGCCCGCTACAAGCTGATGCTGGCGGACGGGGTGGAGACCAGCAACGACTGGACTGCCAGCGATTCGAGCCTCAATACCCGTCAGGTGTTTGCCGAGATCGGCAATCTGGCGAGTTTCAACGGCCCCTTCAAGAATGCAGTATTGTGGGCGGGCAAGCGCTTTGATCGGGACAACTTTGACATCCACTGGCTCGATTCCGACGTGGTGTTCCTGGCCGGTACCGGCGGTGGCGTCTACGACGTGCAGCTGGCCGATAGCTGGAAGGCCAACTTCTCCCTCTATGGCCGCGATTACGGCGACATCAGCGCCAGCGGTCTTTCCGATATCGAGAGCTACATCCTCACTATGAACAACCGCGTCGGTAACTGGCAGTGGATGGTGAACGGCCTCTCTGCCAAGGACAATGACGCCCGCATCAATGACAAGGGGGCGGGCAGCGAGGCGGCGGACAAGGGGGCACACACCCTGCTGGCCTACCACGGCGAGAGCTTCTTTGGCATCAACCCCGGTTTTGCCAAGGCGGCGGTGTTGTATGGTCATGGGCTGGGGGCCGAGGTCAAGGGGCTGGGCTCTGACAGCGAGCTGTTGCCGGACGCCGATGCGGTGCGGATCGCCGTGTTTGGCTCCACCGATCTCAACTCGCGCTGGCGTTTTGCCCCGGCCCTGCTGGCCGAGCAGAGTCAGGATCGCTACGTGAAAGGGGATGAGTACCGCTGGCTCACCTTCAATACCCGGGTGGCGCAGGTGCTGAGCCAGAACGTTGAGCTGGTCTACGAGGCGGCCTGGCAGTACATGGATCTCGATCCCAAGGGTTACAAGGGACGCCAGGCGGTGAACGGAAACTTCACCAAGCTCACCTTCGCCCCCACCTTCAAGGCGCAGACCGCCGGTTTCTTCGAGCGGCCCGAGCTTAGGGTGTTCGCCAGCTGGATGGACTGGTCCTCCGAGCTCGACAACTACGCCAGCGACGATGCCATGGGCCAGAGCAACTTCACCGCCGGTGGCGAGTGGAACTTTGGCGTGCAGATGGAAACCTGGTTCTAGTTCGTTATCCCGATCACAAAAATGGCAGCCGGTGCCGAGATCTGTTGGTTGGCTAAAACGGTTTAGCTGATAATGCCAGCCAACAGAACAGAGTTCGGGTTTGACCGTGGATCCGATGCAGCAGTGGAGTAGCAAGGTGACGAATCGTGTGTGGGTAATGGGGGATGCGGTGGTGGACTTGATCCCGGAAGGGGCGTTGCACTACCTCAAGTGTCCGGGTGGTGCGCCCGCCAATGTGGCGGTTGGTGTGGCACGGCTGGGTGGCGATGCGGCCTTTATCGGCCGGGTCGGTGCCGATCCGTTCGGCCGCTTTATGGCCGAGACCTTGCGCGGGGAGGGGGTGGATATCGGTGCGCTGCGGCTCGATCCAGACCATCGCACCTCTACCGTGCTGGTGGCACTGGATGATGAGGGGGAGCGCAGCTTCACCTTTATGGTGCGCCTCAGTGCCGACCAGTTCCTCACCCCAAATGAGTTGCCTCGCTTCGATGCCGGTCAGTGGCTGCTCACCTGCTCCATCGCGCTCGCCAACGAGCCGGTGCGCACCAGCTGCCTGCAGGCCATGGCGGCCATCAAGGCGGCCGGCGGGCGGGTCTGCTTCGACCCCAACCTGCGCCCCGAGGTGTGGGGCAACCCGGCCGAGATGCTGCCGCTGGTGCGCGAAGTCATCGCACAGGCGGATGTGGTCAAGCTCTCCATTGAGGAGCTGCAACTGCTGAGTGGCGAGGATGAACTGGTCGCCGGGCTTGCGACTCTCTCTGGCCCGGCGCTGGTACTGGTGACCAGAGGGGCGGCCGGGGTGGTGGCTCGCCTTGATGGCGAGTTGCTGGAGTGGGTGGGGCAGAGAGTGACGCCCATCGACACCACGGGGGCGGGGGATGCCTTCGTCGCCGGTCTGCTGGCGGCGCTGGCCGGGCGCTCGTCGCTGCCGACGCTGGCCGAGCTACCCGCCATCCTGGCTCAGGCCCACGGCTGCGGGGCGCTCGCCACCACCGCCAAGGGGGCCATGACGGCGCTGCCGACTCGCTCCGAACTGGATGCCTTTTTGCGATCAGACGCAAGCGGCTGTTGAGCTGAGGCTAGAAGCCCGGCTCGACAGCCCCTACTCTCATGTGCAAGGGCCCGCCAGCGTGGCGGGTCATAAGAGGAAGAATATGAATATCAGTGCGATAGCCAAGGATCTGGTGCCCCTGCTCGGGGGCAAGGAGAATATCGTCAGCGCTGCCCACTGCGCCACCCGGCTGCGGTTGGTGCTGGCCGATGACAGCAAGGTAAACAAGGCCGCCATCGACAAGCTGGAGGGGGTCAAGGGGTGCTTTAGCAACGCGGGCCAAATTCAGGTGATCTTCGGCACCGGTCTGGTCAACAAGGTGTATGCCGAGTTTGTGGCGCTGACCGGTACCGGCACCGCCAGCAAGGCTGAGCTGACCGACATGGCGGCGGCCAAGCTCAACGTGGCCCAGCGGTTGGCGCGAACCCTCTCCAACATCTTCGTGCCGATCATTCCTGCCATCGTCGCCTCGGGCCTGCTGATGGGGCTGCTCGGCATGGTGCGCACCTACGGCTGGGCCAATGCCGACAGCGCTCTGTTTGTGATGCTCGACATGTTCAGCTCGGCGGCCTTTATCATATTGCCCATTCTGATCGGCTTTACGGCGGCGCGGGAGTTTGGCGGCAATCCGTATCTCGGGGCGACCCTTGGCGGCATCCTCACCCACCCTGCGCTGACCAACGCCTGGGGCGTGGCCGGTGGTTTCAAGACCATGGACTTCTTCGGGCTGGATGTGGCCATGATCGGCTATCAGGGCACCGTCTTCCCGGTGCTGCTGGCAGTCTGGTTTATGTCCCATCTGGAGAAACAGCTGCGCAAGCGCATCCCGGATGCACTGGATCTGATCCTCACGCCGTTTCTCACCGTCATCATCACCGGCTTCGTGGCGCTGCTCTTTATCGGCCCGGCGGGTCGGGTGCTGGGGGATGGCATCTCGTTCGGCCTAAGCGCCCTCTATGAGCAGGCAGGCTGGCTGGCGGGGCTGGTGTTTGGCGGCACCTATTCGCTGATCGTCATCACCGGCATCCACCACAGCTTCCACGCCATCGAGGCGGGGCTGCTGGCCAATCCGCAAATTGGCGTCAACTTCCTGCTGCCCATCTGGGCCATGGCCAACGTGGCACAGGGCGGGGCTTGCCTCGCGGTCTACTTCAAGACTCGCGACGTGAAGATCAAGGCCATTACCGTGCCGGCGGCCATGTCCTGCCTGCTGGGTATCACGGAAGCGGCGATCTTTGGCGTCAACCTGCGCTACATCAAACCCTTCCTCGCCGGTCTGTTTGGCGGGGCCTGCGGCGGCGCCTACGTGGTGGCGGCCAAGGTGGGGATGACGGCGGTGGGGCTGACCGGTATTCCCGGCATGGCCATCGTCCAGCCGATGAGCCTTATTCATTACATCATCGGGTTGGTGATCGCCTTTGGCGCCGCCTTCGCCGCATCCTACCTGCTCAAGTACAAGGTGGAGTGATGAAGGAAAGCGATCTTCTCAACCAGATTGTCCGGTCGCTGCTGGCCGGACAGCTCAAGGCGGCGGCCGATCCCCATCGGCCCCGCTGGCATCTGGCAGCCCCGGTGGGGCTGCTCAACGATCCCAACGGCTTTATCGAGCACGACGGGCGCTACCACCTTTTCTACCAGTGGAACCCGCTTGGCTGCGAGCACCGCAACAAGGGCTGGGGCCATGTCACCTCCACCGATCTGCTGCATTGGCAGCACGAGCCGGTGGCGCTCTTACCCACCGAAGCCTATGAGAGCCACGGCTGCTATTCGGGCTCTGCGGTGAGCGACGAGCAGGGGCATCTGACCCTTATCTACACCGGCAATGTCAAATACCCGGATGGCAGCCGCACCGCCTATCAGTGTCTGGCCCGCGCCGACGGTGAGGGTAGTTTTGCCAAGCTGGGGCCTGTGCTGGATCTACCCGAAGGCTACAGCGGCCACGTGCGCGACCCCAAGGTGTGGCATGACGGCCAGCAGTGGCTGATGGTGCTGGGGGCCCGCACTCAGGATGACAAGGGGGAAGTGCTGCTCTATCGCGGCGACACCCTGCAAAGCTGGCAGCGGGTGGGGCCCATCGCCGGTAGCGGGCGCGGGGGGCTGGGTGAGTTTGGCTATATGTGGGAGTGCCCGGATCTCTTCCCGCTGGGGGAGCGTCATGTGCTGATCAGCTGCCCGCAAGGGATTGCCCCTGCAGGCGAGGATTATCGCAACCTCTACCAGTGCGGCTGGCTGGCGGGCAACTTCGACGGCGAGCGCTTCGCGCACGGGGCTTTCCACGAGCTGGACCGGGGCTTCGAGTTCTATGCGCCGCAAACCACTCGGGACAGTCAGGGGCGCCGCCTCTTGTTCGGCTGGCTGGGGTTGCCGGAGGAGAACGAGATGAGCCAACCTACTGTCGCTCACGGCTGGATCCATCAGATGAGCTGCCCGCGGGAGCTGTTCTGGCAGGATGAGTGGCTCTGCCAGCGGCCGGTGGCGGAGCTGGCGGCATTGAAGGGAGAGTTGACCCGTTTCGAGGGGACGCTTGGCGAGTTTCCGGGGCTGGCCATCGACTCGGCCTGGCTCGATATGGGGCTCTGCGGTGAGGGGAGTCTCTGGTTTGGCGCCGTGGCCGAGCTGTGCTGGCAGCCGGGGCGCATCACCTTGCGGCGCCAGAACTGGCAGAGCGGGGCGTGGGAGACCCGCAGCAGCCCATGGGCTGGCGGGCGGATCACCGTCCTGTGCGATCGCTCCACTCTGGAGTGTTTCATCGATGAGGGGCGTCACAGCCTGTCTGCGCGCTACTTCCCCGGAGAAAAGCCACAACTTTCATCAGGCAACGGCGATGATGGCTGCAAAATTTGCCTCAATCACTGGCCGCTGTCGGCGTGCCTAGTACAATAGCCCGGTTCTAGTCAGCCGGGAGGCCAGGTGGAGAAGAAGAAACGGATCACGATTGCCCAGATCGCCGAACTGGCGGGGGTGTCCAAGGCGACCGCCAGTCTGGTGCTCAACGGGAAGAGTGCGGAGTACCGCATTGCCGACGATACCCGCAAGCGCATTCAGGCGGTGGCGGAGGAGTGTCACTACCTGCCGAGCTTTCACGCCCGCTCCCTGCGCGAGACCCGCAGCTACACCTGGGGGCTGGTGATCCCCGATCTCACCAACTTCGGTTTTGCCCGCATCGCCCGCGCCCTCGAGGCCCACTGCCGGGAGGCGGGTATCCAGCTGCTGATCGCCTGCTCCGAGGATGATCCCGCCCTTGAGCAGCGGGTGGTGGACAACCTCATCAGCCGTCAGGTGGATGGGCTGATTGTCGCCTCCAGCGGCCACAGCGATGACATCTATGCCCGCATCCACGACCGCCTGCCGGTGGTGCAGCTCGACCGCCATATTGGCGAGTCGCGCTTGCCCATGGTGATCTCCGATGCCTGCAAGGCCACCGCCGAGCTGGTGCGGGACATGGCCAGCGAGTGCGGCGAGGAGATCTACTACTTCGGCGGCCTGCTGGATCTCTCCCCCAGCCGTCACCGGCTGGCGGGCTATGAGCTGGGGCTCCATCGCGCCGGTTTTGAAGCCGATGCCGCCCGGGTGCGCCATCGCGACTACCAGCCGAGCTCCGGTTATCAGCTGATGGCCGAGCTGGTGGCCGAGCTGAGGGCGCCCCCCAGGGGGCTCTTTACTGCCTCCTTTACCCTGCTGGAAGGGGTGCTGCGCTACCTCAATGAGGCGGGGCTGATGGAAACAGGCATGCGCCTGTGTACCTTCGACGATCACGACCTGCTCGACTGCATTCCCATGCGCATCGACTCGGTGGCACAGGATTGTCCGGCGCTGGCCCTCGCCGCTTTCGAGCTGATGCAGCAATTGATTGCAGGTAATCCCCCAGCGCAGACTGCCCAGGTGATCACCCCCAGGGTGCGCTGGCGCAGTCGCCGCTAGCCACTCTTCGCCCATCCCATATGAGAAAGCCCCGCCATTGCTGGCGGGGCTTTTTGCTGCGGGCGGATGTTTCGTTCCTCTGACCAACGGCTCAATCGGTGGTACTGGTGCGCCAGAACACCTGCTTGATATGGGGGTGGATGCCGAGTTTCACCATCAGGGCATCCAGCTCGTCGCCATCGATGGAGGTAGCCAGCAGCACCGCAGAGATCTCCAGATCCCCCTCGCCAAACGGCTCGATATCGAGTTCGCTCAAGGGGTAGTTGGCCTGCTCCAGCATCTCCTCGAGCCAGTGCAGCACCTCTTTTTGATGCTCGCGCTGGGTCAAGGCCGTCACCTTGTAGGTCACTTCGGTGTCGGTATTGTCCACCGGGCGACGGTTGATCTGGTTGACCAGCGGTCGCAGCAGAGTGTTGGCGGCCAGCACGAACAGGGCGCCCAGAATTGCCTCCATGGCGAGCCCGGCACCACAGGCGGAGCCGACAGCAGCGACGCCCCAGAGGGTGGCGGCGGTGTTGATGCCGCGGATATTGCCCGACTCGCGCATGATGACGCCAGCGCCGAGAAAGCCGATGCCGGAGACGATATAGGCCAACACATGGACCACGTTGTAGTTGCCGCCGTGCAGGTCATAGATGCGCTGGGCCAGACTGACGAACAGGGCGGCCCCCACGGCGACCAGCACGTTGGTGCGAAGACCCGCGGTACGTTGGCGGTACTGGCGCTCCAGCCCGACCAGACTGCCGAGCACAAAGGCGAGCAGCAGGCTGGCCAGGGTGTCGAGCAGGGAGATCATGTCAATTTGTTGCCACATCTTCATGGCGTACTCCTTCTGATAAGCGCTGGCTTGGCGCAATCCATGATGAAACGCCGGGAGGCGGATGGATCAGGGGATGATTGCGCGGATGGCCAGCAGACAAACAAAACGCGGCGTCCCGGGGCGTGAGCATCATCGGATGCCCTGACGCTCGGAGAGGACGCAACAAGCGGGGCCAGCGTGGCTGGCCCCTTTCACTGTGGTTAACGCAGGTGTGCGGTCAGTTGAGCTCGGGATCGCAGTCGATGCGCGGGCGCAGTTGCCAGCGCACCGGATGTGCTACTCCGACCTGATGAACGAACTGCACCAGATAGCGTCGCTGGGGCGGGGTGCACTGCAGGTTGAGCACCAGCTCTCGCCCGCCGCCGCGACCCGGCTTCATCGATTGCATCGGTTGCAGCCCGGCCGGTTGCAACGTGTGGTTCACCATATCCAGCACCTGCTCCATATCGGCGCGATCCTCACAGCGGATCTGCAGCCGGTAGTGGTGCTGACGCTGTTTGCCGCCCAGCCAGCGTGGCAGCATGCCACGGCCGAGCCGGCTCAACAGGGGGTGAGCCCGGGTTGCAACAGAACCTGTTGCGACCGCGCGATCCGCAGCCGGTTTGATTGAGATAAAACGCATAGCAGCCTCCTTGTGGGAAGCAGAAACTATGCAGGCATGGCGACCGTGGCGATTGGCCTCTGGTTGCCAGACGTCAAGTGTAAAAAGGGAGAAGAGGGGAGTGGATTTCCGCTTCTCGCAGGGTTGCGAGCATGCGGCAGAGAAAGACCTGCGGCTAGCTCGCGACCTTGGTACCGACGATGAGGGTCGGTCTACAACTGTCACTTGATGAGTTGCCCACTGATGGTCTCCGCTATTGATAAGAGGCTCGAATGATAGCCGAGGCGGCAGGCAGGGTAAACCCCGCGCCGCTTGCAGCAACATCTTGAAACATAATCGAAAGCCCCGTTTAGCCACGCAGGGCCGTAAAAAGAGACCCGGCGAGGGCCGGGTCTGCGGGGTCATTCGGTCTTGTCGATGCCAAGGTATTTGAGCATCAGTTTTTCGTAGATGGGCTCGGTATCGCCCACCTGCATTTTGTGCAGGAAGTATTTCTCGAAGGCGATCTTGGCCAGATGAACCCATTTCCCCTTCTTGAACCAGGCGACGTTGCGCGGCGGGATCTGCGGCATGGCGACGAAGGCGGCGCCTGTGTCCCCCATGTCTGCCAGACAGATGGCATTCCATACTGCCTTGGTCACCGGCGGCTGGCCGCTGAGCTCCGCCTTGATGTTGTGGCTCAGGGTGCGCACCATCGCCTCAATCATATAGCCGGTCTTGGGCACCCCGGTTGGTACCGGCGTCTTGTGCGGCGGTGCAATGGCGATGCAGACCCCGGCGGCGTAAATCTGCGGGAAGGCGGGGTTGCGCTGGTGCTCGTCGACGATGACAAAGCCGCGGGGATTGACCAGCCCCTCGATGCCCCGCAGCGGCGCAATGCCGACAAAGGCGGGCAGCATCATGGCGTGTTTGTAGGGCAGGGTGTGGGTGCGCTTGATGTTGCCCTCATCATCCAGCTCCTCCACCGTCATCTGGCCATCTTGCGCCGCCACGGTGCGGGCATTGCAGATCCACTGCACGTCGCGCATCCGCAGTTCGCTCTCCAGCATCCCCTTGGAGTCCCCTACACCATTGAGACCCAAATGGCCGATGTAGGGCTCGCTGGTGACAAAGGTCATGGGCACATTCTTTCTCACCTTCTTGTCGCGCAGGTGGCGATCGAGGATGAACGCATACTCGTAGGCGGGGCCGAAGCAGGAGGCGCCCGGCATGGCGCCAACAATCACAGGGCCGGGCTAATCGACCAGTGCGCTGACACTGTGGCGGCACTCTTCGGCGTGGGAGAGGGTACAGACGCTGGTGGTGCCACCGGATTCGGGGCCAGCCCCTGCCACCTCGTCAAAGGCGAGGGCCGGACCGGTACAGATCGCCAGAAAGTCGTAACGCAGGGTCTGGCCATCAGAGAGGGTGAGCTGCTGCGCGGCTGGTTGCAGCTCGGTCAGGGCGGCATGGATAAAGCGGATCCCCTTTTTCTTCACATGGGGTTCGATGGGGATCGAGGTCTCCTTGCGCTCCCGCCACTGGACGGCAATCCAGGGGTTGGAGGGGGTGAATTCAAAGTCCGGCTTGTCATTGATGAGGATCACCTCATGCTGCTTGCCCAGTTCGGCCTTGAGTTCGTAGGCGGCAGACATGCCCCCCAGACCCGCGCCGATGACGATTACCGTTGCCATGTTCAGCCTCCTGCGTTTATTACACGCTCATGTGAGCCTAGGTCATCCGACCCTGTTATTTAAATCCTATCCGTTTGAGGATCATCGCTGCCGGGCAGAAACCGGTGAATGCGCTCTGGATCAGGTTGACCCCGACAAAGGCACTCAACCAGACAAAACCCGGATGAACCCAGGTGGTAAGGATCAGCGAGAGCAGCAACATGCAACCCGCGACGATTCTGACTCCGTTATCTACTGTCATGGTCTTTCTCCTCATCTACTTTAGATATTGCTAATTTAGTGTTGTTTTATACAATAGAGCAAATATCAGCAATTGCTAATTTACTCTTATGAGCCAATTCGACGAGATGAACAGACATGCGACAGCCGCCGCCTCCCTGCTCAAGGCGTTGGCTCATCCCGAACGCCTGATGGTGCTCTGCCAGCTGGTGGAGGGGGAGAAGGGGGTCGGGGAGCTGCTGGCCCATAGCCAACTCGGGCAGTCGGCCTTCTCCCAGCAACTTTCGGTATTGAAGCGCTACGGCCTTATCCGTTCGCGCAAGGTCTCCCAGCAGATCTACTACTCGCTGGTGAGCGAGGCGGCCGCCGATGTGTTGGGGGCGCTGCAAACCCATTTTTGTCACTCGGA
Organism: Aeromonas sp. R1-1; assembly: GCF_040908495.1. Taxonomy (NCBI): domain Bacteria; kingdom Pseudomonadati; phylum Pseudomonadota; class Gammaproteobacteria; order Aeromonadales; family Aeromonadaceae; genus Aeromonas; species Aeromonas sp. R1-1. Next base: position 15,150 of record NZ_JBFODV010000207.1, read on the forward strand.
AAATAAGGAATCTTGATGATGGAAAGCCAATGGCTGCTCTCTTTGGGCGGCGGCATGCTGGCGGGGCTGTCGGCCCTGATCCTGATGTTGTTCAACGGCCGGGTTGCCGGGATCAGCGGCATTCTGGCCGGCGCACTGCAACACCGTGCACCGTGGCGGGTGCTGTTTCTGCTGGGGCTGGGGGCGGGCGCCTGGTTGGCGCTGACCCTGGGCTGGGCCACCATGCCTGCATTCACCACGCTGCCCGGCTGGCCCGTTGTGCTACTGGCCGGTCTGCTGGTCGGGGTCGGTACCCGTCTTGGCAATGGCTGCACCAGCGGCCACGGCATCTGTGGCATGGGGCGGCTCTCCCTGCGCTCCATCGTCGCTACCCTGACCTTTATGGCGGCAGGCTTTATCACCGTCTTCGTCACTCATCATCTGCTGTAAGGGGCTGATCGCCATGAAGTTGCTGACAAGTTTGTTTGCGGGTGTGTTGTTCGGACTGGGGATGGCCATCTCCGGCATGGTGGATCCCGCCCGGGTCACCGGTTTTCTCGATCTGGCTGGCGCCTGGGATCCCAGCCTCGCCTTCGTGATGGGAGGGGCCCTGCTGGTCTTTATGCCGGGTTACTTCTTGCTGGTGAAACCCCGTCGTCAGAGTGTGCTGGGAGAGCCCATCGTCGCCGTACCGGCCCCCAGGCTGGATCGCCGTCTGATAGGCGGGGCTGCGCTGTTCGGCATCGGCTGGGGATTGGTGGGCATCTGCCCGGGGCCTGCTCTGAGTCTCATTTCCAGCGGCCAGCCCATGATAATGTTGTTTATAGCGGCCATGGTAGCCGGGATCTTGCTGTTTGACAGAGGGCTGGCCAGGGTGCTGACCAAGGCGCCAGCTCGGGGAAAGGGTAAGGTGCGCCAGTCCCATACCGGCTGATCCCGTGAAGTGACTGATGATGCCAGGGAAGGAGAGTAATGATGGAAAAGATCCGGTTGCTGGGGATCACCTTGTTGGTGATGACATCGCAGGCCATGACATCCCCCCGGGCCTTTGCCGCGGACGGGGAGCCAGGGCCCTTGTTGACAGTGGCGCCACAGCCGGTGACCGACTGGCTGACGCTGGATGGCACCGTCAGTGCCATCAACCAGGGGACGGTGGCGGCCCAGACCAGCGGCCGGGTCTCCCGCATGCTGGTGGATGTGAACGATCAGGTGCAGGCGGGACAGCCGCTGCTGGAGATCAGCGGCAAGGAGCAGTTTGCCGCCGTCACGGGTGCCGAGGCGCGACTGGCCAGAGCCAAGGCCCAGCAGGTGGAGGCAGAGCGCCAGCTTGCTCGTTTTCAGGCACTTATCGCCAAGGGAGTGATCACCCGCGCCCAGCTCGACAATGCCCAGGCGACTGATCGCGCCGCCCGTGCCGAGGTCAATGCGGCCAACGCGGCTCTTACTCAGGCCCGCGAGGCCTACGGTTATACCCGCATTCTGGCCCCTTACGCCGGAGTGGTGACCAAACGGCTGGTGGAGTTGGGGGAGACTGTCGCCCCCGGTACCCCGCTGCTCTCCGGCTTCTCTCTCGACACCTTGCGGGTGGAGGTGGAGTTGCCCCAATCCGCCCTTTCGCTCGCTCGTGAGCCTGCGGATATGCAAGTGCTGCTGCCTGATGGCAGGGCCGTTACCCCGGTCAAATTGACCCGCTTCAACTATGCCGACAGCCAGAGCCACGCCTTCAGGTTGCGCCTCGACTTGCCGCCGCAAACCGCCGGGGTATTGCCCGGCATGTGGCTCAAGGTGCAGCTCAAGCAGGGTGAGCGTCAGGTGTTGCAAGTGCCGGATCGCGCCCTGCTGCGGCAAGGTGAGTTCAACGGCGTCTATCTGCAGCAACCCGCTGGCTGGGCCCTGACACCGGTGCGGGTCGGCCATTGCGTCGAGGGACAGTGCGAGATCCTGGCCGGGCTGCAAGCCGGTGACAAGCTGGCTCCCGATGCCTGGGCGCAGCAGCAGGAGGTGGCCCATGAGTAGCGAGCTGAACGGCAACAAGGAGAGGCTGGGGCCTGCCGGTCGGCTGGCTGCGCTGTTTCAGGGCTCGGCCATCACGCCGCTGCTGGCGCTGGTGGGGCTGTTGCTCGGCCTGTTTGCGGTGCTGGTGACCCCCAAGGAGGAGGAGCCGCAGATCGATGTCACCTTCGCCGATGTCTATATTCCCTTCCCGGGAGCCACTCCGGCTGAAGTGGCCTCTCTCGTTACCACCCCAGCCGAGCAGGTGGTCTCCCAGATAAAGGGTATTGATACCCTTTACTCTTTTTCCCAACCCGATGGCGCCCTGCTGGTGGTGGTGTTCAAGGTGGGGGTGAGCCGTGAGCAGGCCATCGTCGATCTCAACAACCAGCTCGACTCCAACCGCGACTGGTTGCCACAGGGGATCGGAGTCGGTCAGCCACTGGTGAAACCGAGGGGGATCGATGATGTCCCCATCGTCAGTCTGACCTTATGGAGCAAAGAGGGGAGCAAGCAACTGGGGGCTCCCGAACTGACCCGGGTCGCCCATGAGCTGGAGACCGAACTCAAGCGCATTCCCGGTACCCGCGATATTTACACGCTGGGCAGCCAGAGCGCCGTGCTGCGGGTGATGCCGGATCTGGCGGCCCTCAGCGCCCACGGCATCAGCTGGGGTGAGCTGAGCCAGCGATTTGCGGCCGCCAATCAGGTGGGCACCACACAGGCTATCGAGCAAGATAACCGGGAGATCAAGGTGCAGGTGGGGCAGTTCCTGCAAAGTGAGCAGGAGGCTAGAGAACTGGTGGTGGGGATGCACGATGGCAAGCCGGTCTATCTGGGGGAGGTGGCCAGGGTCTCTCTGGGTCAGGAGACCCCGACCAAACGCAGCTGGATGGGGCTGGGGCAGGCCAGTTATCCGGCGGTGACCCTGGCCATCGGCAAGCAGCCGGGCCAGAACGCGGTCGATGTGGCCAAGCGTGTGGAGGCGCGGGTCGAGAGTTTGCAGAACCGGCTTATCCCGGCAGGAGTCGAGGTGACGGTGACCCGTGACTACGGCGTCACCGCCGAGACCAAATCCAACACCCTGATCGGCAAGCTCATTTTTGCCACCACGGCGGTGGTGCTGCTGGTGCTGGTGAGCATGGGCTGGCGTGAGGCGCTGGTGGTGGGGGTTGCCATCGTCATCACCCTGGCACTGACCCTGTTTGCCAGCTGGGCCTGGGGCTTTACCCTCAACCGGGTGTCGTTGTTTGCGCTGATCTTCTCCATCGGCATTCTGGTGGATGACGCCATAGTCGTGGTGGAGAACATCCACCGCCATCGCGGTTTGGGCAAGGGGGCGCTCAAGGATCTGATTCCGGGGGCGGTGGATGAGGTGGGGGGGCCGACCATACTGGCGACCCTGACCGTGATCGCGGCCCTGCTGCCGATGGCCTTTGTCAGCGGGCTGATGGGCCCTTACATGAGCCCCATCCCCATCAATGCCAGCATGGGGATGCTTATCTCCCTGCTGGTGGCCTTTATCTTCTCCCCCTGGCTGGCGAGCCATTTGCTCAAGGGGGAGGCGCACGGTGCCCACGGCGAGGCAAAGGCTGGTCTTTTTTACCGGCTGATGACCCCTTTCCTGATTGGTGATGGCGCCAAGCGCGCCAGACGCAAACTCTGGCTGGTGGTGTTGCTGCTGGTCGGGGCGGCTACCGCCATGCCGGTGGTGCAGTGGGTGGTGCTCAAGATGCTTCCCTTTGACAACAAGTCGGAATTTCAGCTGGTGCTCGATATGCCGGAGGGGGCGACCCTGGAGCAGACCGAGCGCACCCTGCTGGCGGTCGGGCGGGAGCTTGCCAAGGTGGAGGAGGTGAAGGATTACCAGGTCTATGCCGGCACCGCCGCCCCCATCAATTTCAACGGGCTGGTGCGCCACTACTTTATCCGCAGCGGCGCCAACGTGGGGGATATTCAGGTCAATCTGGTGGACAAGCATGAGCGGGATCGCAGTAGCCACCAGATTGCCCAGTCGGTTCGGGAGCCGCTGCAGGCCATCGCCAGTGCGGCAGGGGGCAACCTGAAAGTCGTTGAGGTGCCGCCCGGCCCGCCGGTCTGGTCCCCCATCGTTGCCGAGATCTATGGCCCGACTCAGGCCGCCCGCGAAGCGGCCGCTCGCGCCGTACAGGCCCGTTTTGTGGCCACGGTGGATCTGGTGGATGTGGATATCTATCTGACCGACCCGCAGCCCAAGTGGCGGCTGGTGGTGGATCGCAGCAAGGCGGCCCTGCTCGGGGTCGATCTCGGGGATCTGGTGAACACCCTCAATGGCGGGGTGGGTTATCAGGATGCCAGCTGGCTGCAGGGTCACGGCGCCAAGTATCCGGTGCCGATCCGCATCGAACTGGCTCCCGGTGACAAACGGGATCTGGCGGGCGTGCTGGCCCTCAAGGTGCGCAGCCAGAGCGGCCAGCTGGTGCGGGTCTCCGAGCTGGTGAGCCGCCGTGATGAGGTGGCCCCCAGCTATATCATGCACAAGAACATGCAGCCCATGGTGATGGTGGTGGCCGACATGGGCGGCCACACCGACAGTCCGCTCTACGGCATGTTTGCCGCCGGTGCCGACATCAATCTGCCCCAATATTACGTGCAGCAGCCCGACAAGCTGGGAGAGGTGGCGCTGTTGTGGGACGGGGAGTGGAAGATAACCTACGAGACCTTCCGCGACATGGGGCTAGCCTACGGGGTGGGGATGATCCTCATTTACCTGCTGGTGGTGGCCCAGTTCCGCTCCTATCTGGTGCCGCTCATCATCATGGCGCCCATTCCGCTCACCATCATAGGGGTGATGCCGGGCCACGCCCTGCTGGGGGCCCAGTTTACCGCCACCTCGATGATCGGGATGATCGCGCTGGCCGGGATCATCGTACGCAACAGCATCCTGCTGGTGGACTTTATCGAGCAGCAGCGCCGCGCCGGAGTGGCGTTCGAGCAGGCGGTGATCGAAGCGGCGCAGGTGCGGGCCAAACCCATCATGCTGACGGCGCTGGCGGCGATGATCGGAGCCCTGTTTATCCTCGATGATCCCATCTTCAACGGACTGGCCATCAGCCTGATTTTCGGGATCCTGGTCTCCACCTTGCTCACCCTGGTGGTGATACCCTTGCTCTATTATGCCCTACTCTCCCGACGCTCATGACGGGAGTCACTAGCGAAAGGATGCGCGATGAAGAGAGGTTGGTTGTGGTGGGGAAGTGGCGCCGCGGTAGCGGTGGCTGCGGCAGCATGGTGGTGGCGACCGCAGCCGACGCCGATCAGGCTGGCTGAGGTCGGGCGGGGGGATGTGCTGGTCACCGTGGTCAACACCCGGGCTGGCACCATCAAGTCGTGCCAGCGGGCCGGACTCAGTCTGCCCGGTGGCGGCGTGGTGGAGCAGATCGCCGTCAAGGCCGGGGAGCGGGTGGCGCAGGGAGATCTGCTGCTGACCCTCTGGAGTGACGATATTCACGCCGATCTCGCCCGGGCCCGCGCCCAGCAGGCCCTTGGCAAGACCCAGCGCGAGGAGCGTTGCAGCGAGGCGGCCTACTACGAGCGGGAGGCTAACCGGCTGGCCACCTTGCTGGCCAAAAACCTCACCTCCCGCACCCTCGCCGAGCAGGCCCAGAATCTGGCCGATACCCGCCGCTATGTTTGTCAGGCATCCCGTCAGCAGGAGCGGGTTGACGAGGCGCAGGTCGCCCAGGTGGAGGCCCGCTTGAGCGAGCGCCGCCTGCTGGCGCCGTTTGCCGGCGTGGTGGCGGAGGTCAACAGCAAGCTGGGCGAATATATGACCCCCTCACCGCCCGGGGTCGCCATGCCTCCGGTGATCGATCTTATCGACGATCGCTGTCTGTATGTCTCTGCCCCCATCGATGAGGTGGATGCCGCCCGTCTCAAGATGGGTCAGTCTGCCCGGGTACTGCTCGATGCCATGCCCGGGCGCGATTTTGCCGCCACCGTCACCCGCATCGCCCCCTATGTGAAGGAGCTGGAGAAGCAGGCCCGCACCGTCGAGGTGGAGGCGGCGCTCACGGCCCTGCCCACCGATGTGCCCCTGCTTATCGGCTACAGCGCTGACCTTGAGGTCGAGGTGACCCGCGCCACCGATGTGCTGCGGGTAGCGGCCAGCAGCCGGGCCGACGATGGCAGCGTGCTGCGGCTGGAAGGGGATAAGCTGGTGCGGGTGGTGCCCCGTTGGGGCGTGGAGAACTGGAACTGGATTGAGGTGGCCGAGGGGCTCGCCGCCGGTGATCGGCTGGCAGCCCAGCCCGGACAGATTGTCGGGGAGGGCCCTTTCAGCGCCGCCACGGAGCAGACGGATGAGTGATCTCATTCGCCTTGATGCCGTCAGCCGTCGTTTCACTCTGGGGGGGAGCGAAGTGGCCGCCCTCGATCGCGTATCCCTGCGGGTTGCCGAGGGGGAGTATCTGGCGGTGATGGGCCCCTCGGGCTCCGGCAAATCGACCCTGCTCAATGTGCTGGGGCTGCTGGATCGGCCAGACGAGGGGCGTTACTGGCTGGGAGGGGAGGATACCGCCACTCTGTCAGAGCCTGCGCTGGCCCAGTTGCGCGGCCATCGCATCGGCTTTGTGTTCCAATCGTTTCACCTTATCTCCCGCCTCACCGCCCGTGAAAATGTCGAGCTGCCGCTGATGCTGTGCGGGATCGCTCCCGTCGAGCGCCATCGCCGCAGCCAGCAGTTGCTGGGGGAGCTGGGGCTGGAGAACCGGGCCGGACACCGCCCTGCCGAGCTTTCCGGCGGTCAGCGTCAGCGGGTGGCCATCGCCCGGGCCATGGCGATGGCGCCGCGACTGATCCTGGCTGACGAGCCCACCGGCAATCTCGACTCCCGCTCAGGGGAGGAGGTGATTAGCCTGCTGGAGGGGCTCAACCGGGAGCAGGGGATCACGCTGGTGGTGGTGACCCACGATCCGCGCCTCGGTGAGCGTGCGGGCAGGCGGATCCTGATGAACGATGGCCGCATCAACATTGATAGCGGGGGTGGCTGAATGCGGCGGCCCGATGTGATCCGCTTTGCAGCCGTGGCCCTGCTGCGCCAGCGCTCACGGGCGCTGGTCTTGATCCTGGCGGTGAGTCTGAGCGTCACCTCGGTGCTGCTGCTCACCGCGCTGGGGGAGGGGGCGAGACGCTATGTGGCCGACCAGTTCAGCTCCCTTGGCAAGGATCTGCTGGTGATGTTTCCGGGTCGCAAGGAGACCACCGGTGGGCTGCCGCCGGTCACCGGCAACAGTCTGCGGCAGATCACCCTCGATGATATGCACTACCTTGGCCAGCACCAGCCAAACGTGCGGCTGGTGCCGCTGGTGATGGGCTTTGCCGAGGCCAAACAGGGGGCGCGGTTGCGTCAGACCATGCTGCTTGGCAGCAGCAACGGGCTGCGCGATACCCATGGGCTGGAACTGCTCTCCGGCCGCTGGCTGCCGGGGGATGCCGCAGAGGATCGACCGGCCGTCCTGCTCGGGGCCAAGGTGGCCCGTGAGCTGTTCGGTCAGGCCGATCCGGTCGGCCAGTGGCTGCGTTTTGACAATCGTCGCTTTCGGGTGGTGGGGGTCTTCACCAGCCAGAGCAGCAATCTGGGGATGGATATGGCCGAGGCCGCGCTGATCCCGGTCGGTAGCGCCATGCGGCTGTTCAATACCGAGGGGCTGTTTCGGCTGCTGATCCAGCCGCTGGCGGGGCAAGCCGTGCCGCCGCTGGTCAAGCGACT
>NZ_JBFODV010000208.1:0-67244 GCF_040908495.1 Aeromonas sp. R1-1
GATGCAGGCGGGATTCGGGAATGCGCCACTCGCCCCGCACCGCCTGCCGCTTGTCCCAGGCGTAGGCGGCGACCGTGAGCAGACTCATGAAGAGCAACACGGCCAGCGGCCACCACTGCTGCTCGCCGAGGCCGAGCCAGAGGGCGGCGCCCAGTGGCAGCAGCGCCAGCGCCATCACTGGGCCAGCTCCCAGCAGCGCTCCTCGTCCTGCTTGAGGGTGCGGATCACCTTGGCCGGATTTCCCACCGCCACCGAGTCGGCCGGGATGTCGCGGGTGACCACTGCGCCTGCGCCAATGATGGAGCGCGGCCCTATGGTGACGCCGGGGCAGATGATGGCACCGCCGCCAATCCAGCAGTCGTCACCGATCCGCACCGGCTTGTTGTAGGCGGTCCAGTTGCGTCGCTCCAGATAGTTCATGGTGTGGGTGGCGGTGTAGATCTGCACGTTGGGGGCCAGCAGCACATGGCTGCCGATATGCACTTCACCCAGATCGAGAATGGTGACGTTGAAGTTGAAGAAGGTCTTCTCGCCGATATGGATGTTGCGGCCAAACTCGCAGGTGAAGGGCGTGCTGATCCAGCAGGAGTCGGGGCAGTGGCCGAACAGCTCGCGGCAAATCTGCTGGCGCAGAGGGGCATCGCCTGCAGGTGAACCATTAAGCTGGGCCAGCAGCGCCTGACCGCGGATCCGGTCGTTCGCTATCTCCTCGCTCTGGCCATCCAGCGCCCCGCCTGCCAGTACCTTGTCCCAGTCGCTCGCCATTGCTACCTCCTCATGCTGCAAGAGAGGGCAGTATACGTGACAAGCGCGAGAGGCGTCAGTCTGTCACTTGTTGCAGGTGATCCCGGTCATCCTGCTGGCCAGAGGAGGGGCAGGATCAGCAGGGCCGAGACGAAGTAGGGGAGCAGCACCCGCAGCCCGAGACTGCGGCCGCCAATGCCGAGGGCCAGCAACCCCTTCACCAGCGAGTTGACCAGCCCGGCGAGCAGGATGCCGCGGGCGGCCACCTCCAGCGCCAGCTCCTTGTGGGAGAGCTGGGAGAGCGACAAGGTGATGGCGTCCACGTCGGTGATCCCCGACACCAGCGCCAGCAGATAGACCCCCGAGTTGCCCACCCTGTCTTGCAGCAGGGTGGCCATAAAGCCGATCAGCGCCAGCAGCAGGCCGAACTTGATGGCGGTGGCAAGATCGAGCGGGTTGCTGGTTTCCGGCTTTACTGGGCCGTCAATCAGCTCCTCACGCTGACGCCAGAACCAGAGGGCAAAGCCATAGACCGTGGCCGCCAGCAATACGAACGGGGCGGCGAGGCGCATCGCCAGTTCGCTGTGAATCAGCAGCACCAGTACCAGCAGCCGCAGCCACATGGTGGCCCCCGCCAGCAGGATGCCGGTGGCCAGCAGTCGCTCCAGCCCCCCCTGCTCCTTGTTGAGGCGGGCAAACTGCAGGGTGAGGGCGGTGGAGGAGGCCAATCCCGCCAGTATGCTGGTGAGCACCAGCCCGGCGCGGGTGCCGAGCAGACGTACTGCGAAGTGGCCACAAAACGAGATGCCGGCGATCACCACCACCATCAGCCAGATTTTGAAGGGATTGAAAGCATCGAGGGGCCCCATCTCCTCGTTGGGCAGCACCGGCAGCAGCACCAGCGAGATAAGCAGAAAGCGCAGGGTTGCGTGGAATTCGGTTTCGCTCAGAAACAGCATCCCCTGCTGGATCTGTCCCTTCAAGCCCATCAACAGGGCAGCCAGCACAGCGCAGGCCACCGCCTCGCTCGGGCTCAGCAGTACCGACATCAGCCCCAGCAGATAGGTGAGCAGCATGGCTACCGAGCTGGTGAGACCGAACTCCCCTTGCCAGCGCTGGGCCAGCCAGACCGAGAGGCCGCAGCCGGTCACCACCGCCAGCAGGCCGAGCAGCGGCAGCCAGGGGCCTAGGGTTGGCAGCAGCAAGCCGCAGACCCCGCCGAGCAGGCCGATAAGGCCGTAGGTCCGCATCCCGGCGATGCGCTGGTTATCCCCCAGCTGGCGCACCTGCCAGCCCCGCTCCAGCCCGATGATAAGGCCGATGGCCAGCGAGACCAGGGCTCCGTTGACCGGTTCTGCATTGATCCACATAACGACTTCCTTTTCGTCATCTGCCTGCCTTGTTCCCATGATGGCACAGCGAGCAAGGGGCCAGAGGGGCATGGCTCACAGAGTCTGCGTCCGGCTCCCGGTGCGGGTGGCTGAGCTGATATGAGCAAAAGAGATAAGCAAAGAGTTATTTCTTTCTTCTGGGCATAACAACTCCACGGCATGCTGTTCTCAACCCAACAAGATATGGAGTATCACCATGAAACTGCGAATGACCGCCCTGACCCTGCTCTCTCTGCTGGCATTTGGCCAGGCCAATGCCGCCGAGATCCGCCTGCTCAACGTCTCTTACGATCCGACCCGCGAGCTGTTTCAGGAGTACAACGCCGCCTTTGCCAAGGAGTGGAAGGCCAAAACCGGCGACGACGTGGTGGTGAGCCAGTCTCACGGTGGCTCCGGCAAGCAGGCCCGCGCTGTGGTGGATGGACTGGAGGCCGACGTGGTATCGCTGGCGCTGGCCTACGATGTCAACGCCATCGCCAAGGAGGGGCTGACCGCTGCCGACTGGCAGAGTCGCCTCGGCAACAACGCCTCGCCCTATACCTCCACCATTGTCTTCCTGGTGCGCAAGGGCAATCCCAAGCAGATCAAGGATTGGGATGATCTGGTGCGCAAGGATGTCGCCATCGTGACTCCCAACCCCAAGACCTCCGGCGGGGCACGCTGGAACTATCTGGCCGCCTGGGGCTATGCCCTGAAGAAGAGCGGCAGTGAAGAGGGGGCCAAGCAGTTTGTTGGCGATCTATTCAAGAACGTGAAGGTGCTGGACTCAGGCGCCCGCGGTGCCACCACCAGCTTTACCGAGCGCGGTCTCGGTGACGTGCTGCTGGCGTGGGAGAACGAAGCCTTGCTGGTGCTTGGTCAGGCGGGTGCCAGCGACAAGTTCGAGCTGGTGGTGCCTTCGGTCTCCATTCTGGCGGAGCCGCCGGTCGCGGTGGTGGACAAGGTGGCCAAGAAGCACGGTACCGAAGTGGTGGCCAAGGCCTATCTCGATTATCTCTACTCTGACGAGGGGCAGCATATCGTCGCCAAACATCACTATCGCCCCAGCAACCCGGCGATCCTGAAGGAGACGGCAGCCCAGTTCCCACAGCTTGCCTTCTTTACCGTCAAGGATCTGGAAGGGGATTGGGAGAAAGCCCAGAAGAAACACTTCGCCCAGGGTGGTTTGTTTGACCAGATCTATCAGCCGGGTCGTTGATAGCTTCGTTATCCATCACTGAACTGGCCCCTGTGCCAGCCGATAGGAGCACCAAGATGAACAAGATCCTCCTGGTTCCCGGTCTGCACAACAGTGGGCCGGATCACTGGCAGAGCCGCTGGCACGATCATTTTCCCCAATGGCAGCTGATGACCGGGCTGCCGTGGGACAAGCCGGACCTCAGGGTCTGGAGTGCCAAGCTGGCGAGCAAGCTGAAACGTCGCCGCAGCCGGGTCCATCTGGTGGCCCACTCTTTCGGCGCCCTGACCGCCATCGCGGCGGCCCGCTTGCAGCCGGAGAAGGTGGCCTCGATCTTTCTGGTGGCGCCCGCCGATCCCGCCCGTTTTGGCATTGCGGATGAGGCCTTGGCCGGGCCGCTGCAGGTGTCGGCCCAGCTTGTGGCCAGCCGCAACGATCCCTGGATGAGCTTTGAACGGGCCGAGTACTGGAGCCGTCAGTGGCAGGTGCCGCTGTTCGATGCCGGTGAGGCGGGCCATATCAATGCCCAGTCCGGTCATGGGGATTGGCATCAGGGGCTGCATTTGCTGGGGGCACTCTACCGCCGTGGTGAGCTGGTAGTGGCACCGGTCAAGACCGCATCGCCCCGGCCGGTCGTACTGGGCTTTCGCTAGGTATCTGTGAAGTGGTTGGAGGGTTGGCGAGCGCGCTGTTCGCTGGCTACTCCATGCCCCCGTTCTTTGAATGCTCCGCTCCGTATTGCTCCATTTCTTAGGTCTTTTATTTATATAAAAGACCTTTTTTTATTTGGAGTGCCCCAAGAGCCTTGTGACTCTGCGGTTAGACAAAAAAGTGATTAGCAAAGTCGCAATTGATGTTTGTTGCCGATGAGGGGAGTGCGCAGAATCACCATATCGAAAATTCTTCATAACAGATGGATGTGTTATGCGATTTGGTTCTTATTCTGTCCTGCCCGGTTTTGGCCCCACCTTGGGGTTCAGCCTGCTCTATCTGGGCCTGCTGGTGCTGTTGCCGCTCTCGGCCCTGGTACTGTTTGCGATCAACAACCTGACCGCCGCCGAGTTCTGGCAGGTGATCGGTTCCCCCCGGGTGCTCGCCTCCTTTCGCCTGAGCTTCGGTGCGGCCTTTGTTGCGGCGCTGCTCAACAGCCTGTTTGGCCTGATCCTGGCCTGGATCCTGGTGCGCTACACCTTCCCCGGTCGTCGTCTGGTGGATGCGCTGATCGACCTGCCATTCGCCATGCCGACCGCCGTCTCCGGCATCGCCCTGTGCGCCATCTTCGCCCCCAACGGCTGGATCGGCCAGTTGCTGGCGCCGCTCGGCATCCAGCTCGCCTATAACCCCATTGGGGTGGTGATTGCCCTCACCTTTATCGGATTGCCGTTTGTGGTGCGTACCCTGCAGCCGGTGCTGCGGGAGGCTGAAACCGAGCAAGAGAAGGCGGCCGCCAGCCTCGGCGCCGATCGCTGGCAGACCTTTCTGCGAGTGCTCTGGCCCACCCTGGTGCCTGCCCTGCTGACCGGTTTTGCGCTGGCGTTTGCCCGCGGGGTGGGGGAGTACGGCTCCGTCATCTTCATCGCCGGCAACCTGCCGATGGTCTCGGAAATCGCGCCGCTGATGATCATGAGCCACCTGGAGGAGTATGACTACGCCGGTGCCTCCGCCATCGCAGTGGTGATGCTGCTGATCTCATTCATTTTGTTACTGCTAATCAACAAGTTGCAGGCCTGGAGCTGGTCTCGCATCGGAGGGAGCCGGATATGAGTTCATCTGCTATCGCCATTGAGGCGGCCTCTGTAGAGGCGACCCCCGCTCGCAAGGCACCGGTCGTGATCCGTGAACCTCAGTGGGTCAAGTGGCTGCTCATCACGGTCGGTTTGGGCTGGTTTGCCGCCCTGTTGCTGCTGCCGTTGGCCACCGTCTTTATTCAGGCGCTGACGCCGGGGCTCGCCTTCTTCTGGCACGCCATCAGCGAGCCGGATGCTCTGAGCGCCCTCGGTCTCACCGCACTGGTGACCCTCTGTGCGGTTCCACTCAATCTGCTGTTCGGGATCGCGGCGGCCTGGGCCATCGCCCGTTTCCGCTTCCCCGGTCGGCAGCTGCTCATCACCATCATCGATCTGCCCTTCTCGGTGTCGCCGGTGATCGCCGGTCTGATGCTGGTGTTGATGTTCGGCAGCCGCGGCTGGTTCGGTGACTGGCTGAGCGAACATGACATCAAGATCATCTTTGCCACCCCGGGGATCATCCTGGCCACCACCTTCATTACCGTGCCCTTCGTGGTGCGCGAGCTGCTGCCCCAGATGGAGGCGCGCGGCCCGGAAGAGGAAGAGGCGGCCATCATGCTGGGGGCGAGCGGTCTGCAGATGTTCTGGCGTGTCACCCTGCCCGGCATTCGCTGGAGCCTGATGTATGGCCTGCTGCTCTGTACCGCCCGTGCGGTCGGGGAGTTTGGCGCGGTGTCGGTGGTTTCCGGTCATATTCGCGGCCAGACCAATACCCTGCCGCTGCATATCGAGATCCTCTACAACGAGTACCAGACCGGCGCCGCCTTTGCAGTGGCAAGCCTCTTGGCTCTGTTCGGGATCTTCACCCTGCTGGGTGAAACCCTGTTGGCCCGGCTGCGTGCCCAGCCCACCAAATCTCACTGAATCACCGTTATAAAGAGGCAGCCATGAGCATTCAGGTTCAACAACTCAACAAGTATTTCAATCAGTACGCGGCGCTGGCAGACATCAACCTCGACTTTCACGACGGTGAGCTGGTGGCCCTGCTTGGCCCTTCCGGTTGTGGCAAGACCACCTTGCTGCGGATCATCGCCGGGCTGGAGCAGGCCGACAGTGGCAGCGTCATCATCCGTGGTGAGGACGCCTCGGATCTCCATGTGCGCGAGCGCAACGTCGGCTTCGTGTTCCAGCACTATGCCCTGTTTCGCCACATGACGGTGTTCGAGAACGTAGCGTTTGGCCTGCGGGTCAAACCGCGCAGTGAACGCCCGGCCGAGGCTGCCATTCGTGCCCGGGTCAAGGAGCTGCTGGATCTGGTGCAGCTCAGCCACGTGGCCGAGCGCTACCCGACCCAGCTCTCCGGCGGCCAGCGTCAGCGGGTCGCGCTGGCTCGCGCGCTGGCGGTGCAGCCCAAGGTACTGCTCTTGGACGAGCCCTTCGGTGCCCTCGATGCGCAGGTGCGCAAGGAGCTGCGTCGCTGGCTGCGCGAGCTGCACGACGAGCTGCACGTCACCAGTCTGTTCGTGACTCACGATCAGGAAGAGGCGCTGGAGGTAGCGGATCGGGTGGTGCTGATGAATGCCGGACGGGTCGAGCAGATCGGCACCCCGGCCGAGGTCTACGACCAGCCCGCCAGCTCCTTCGTCCACAGCTTCCTCGGCAGTGTGAACCAGTTCCGCGGTCGGGTGGCGGAGCAGGGATTCGGTGTCGGCAAGCAGCTGCTCGGCGGGCCGTCGGCTTCCCATCTGGCTCACGGCAGTGCCGCCATCGCCTATGTCCGCCCCCATGAGCTGGAGATCTTGCCAGCCGATGCGCCGGGCGGGATCCGCGCCACCATTACCCGCCTGCTGCCCATGGGGCCGCGCATTCGGGTGGAGCTGCGCGGTGACGGTGAGACCAAAGGGGCTCACTATGAGGCGGAGCTGACCAAGGAGGCGGCCAAGCTGTTTGCCCCGGGTCAGGGGGTGAAGCTGGTGGCCAGACAGGCGCAGTTCTATCCCGACTATCAGATTTGATGCTGTGTTACGGGCGGTGTGGCCGCCCGGTTCAGGCTGTCAGCCGGGCATGATCCGGCCAAATAACAAAAATGAGAGGGGCGAGCAGATTGTGTCGCCCACTCTTCGCAGGAGGCGACAAGGTGAATTTCCAGCAGTTACGTATTATCCGGGAGGCAGCGCGGCGGGATTACAACCTGACCGAGGTGGCCAATGCCCTTTTTACCTCGCAATCCGGGGTGAGTCGCCATATCCGCGAGCTGGAAGAGGAGCTCGGTATCGAGCTCTTTATCCGCTACGGTAAGCGGCTGCTCGGTATGACCGAGCCTGGCAAGGAGCTGCTGGTGATTGCCGAGCGCATTCTCAATGACGCCAACAACATCCGCAAACTGGCCAGCACCTTTGCCAACCGCGACTCGGGCCGCTTGCTGGTGGCGACCACCCATACCCAGGCCCGCTATGCCCTGCCGCGGGTGGTGAAGGCGTTTCGCGAGCAGTTTCCGCTGGTGCAGCTGGAGCTGCGTCAGGGCAGCCCGGAGGAGATAGTGCGGCTGGTGCAGACCGGCGAGGTGGATATCGGCATCAGCAGCGAGCAGCTCGACAAGAGCGAAGGGGTGGTGGCATTCCCCTACTACCGTTGGCACCACAATATCGTGGTGCCCGAGCAACATCCGTTGGCAGGCGAGCGGGATCTGACGCTGGCGGCGCTGGCCAACTGGCCTATCGTCACCTATCAAGCCGGGTTGACCGGGCGGGTGCGGGTGGATGAAGCCTTTGCTGCGGCTGGCATCGAGCCGCAGATCCTGCTGACGGCGCAGGACTCCGATGTCATCAAGACCTATGTCGAGCTGGAGATGGGGGTCGGCATACTGGCCGACATGGCGTTCGACACCCAGCGCGATCAGGGGCTGGTGCAGCTCGATGGCAGCCATCTGTTTGCCCCCCATACCGCCTGGATTGGCCTCAAGCAGGGGCAGTTCCAGCACAACTTTGCCTGGCAGTTTATCCAGCTCTGCAACCCCGAGCTGGCGCTGGCGGATATTCAGGCCCGCGCCATGGGCAGCGAGCCAGCCATCGACTTCCAGATTTGAATCGGAAGAGAAGAGCAGAAGGGGAGCCAATGGCTCCCCTTCCTTATTGCTGGCAGATGAGATTGCCAGCGAAAACAGACGGCTTCATATGAATTTTTTCACTTAGGTTTGCCAGTTAATTTTGTTTGTTATCCGGTACTTGGGTTGCAGGATGGAATAAGTGACTGACCAAAGTCGATCCATTCAGGATAAAGCATGCCGTATAGCTACCTATCACATCTGCGTTGCAGCAAGAGTGGCGAGATCCATGAGGCTGACCAGCCCTGGCAACTGAGCCGGGCAGGTGCGCCACTGCTGGCCAGCTACGATCTCGATGCGCTGAAGCGAGCATGGCACCCGGCGGCATTGCTGGGGCGCCCGGCCAGCCTGTGGCGTTATCACGAGTTGTTGCCGGTACGGGATCCCGCCCACGTTGTGACGCTGGGGGAGGGATTCACCCCACTGCTACGGCTGCCTACGCTGGGCAAGCAGATCGGTATTCCGGATCTCTGGATGAAGGATGAGAGCGTCATCCCCACCGGATCTTTCAAGGCTCGTGGTGCCGCGGTGGGCATCTCCCGCGCGCGTGAACTCGGCGTCACTCACTTCGCCATGCCGACCAACGGCAACGCAGGGGCTGCATGGGCGCTCTACGGTGCCCGCGCCGGACTGCGCAGCACCATCGTCATGCCGCAGGCAGCTCCCGCCATCACCCGACTGGAGACCTCCCTCGCCGGTTCCCGTCTCTATCTGGTGGATGGCCTGATCAGCGATGCCGGTCGTCAGGTGGCGCAGGCGGTGGCGGAGCACGCCCTGTTTGATGCCTCAACCCTGAAGGAGCCCTACCGGATTGAGGGCAAGAAGACCATGGGGCTGGAGATTGCCGAACAGCTGGGTTGGACCCTGCCGGATGTGATCATCTATCCCACCGGTGGCGGGGTCGGCCTCATCGGTATCTACAAGGGGTTGCGCGAGCTACAGGAGTTGGGGTGGGTCAAGGGGGACCTGCCCCGGCTGGTGGCCGTGCAGGCGAGCGGTTGCGCGCCCATCGTAGAGGCGTGGCAACAGAGAGCCGCCGAGTCGAGCTTCTGGCCCGACTCCCGGACGCTGGCGTTCGGCATCAATGTACCCAAGGCGCTGGGGGATTTTCTGGTGCTGGACGCCCTCTATCGCACCGAGGGTTGCGCCATCGCGGTGGATGACAAGGCGATCCAGTGCGAGATCCGCTTGCTTGCTTCTCGCGAAGGAAGCTTTGTCTGCCCGGAAGGGGCCGCCGCGTTTGCTGCCGCTCGTCAACTGCGCGAGGCTGGCTGGATCCGGGAGCAGGAGCAGGTTGTCGTGCTCAATACCGGTGCCGGCATCAAGTACCCGGATGCGATCACTGTGCTGCCCCAGCGTCTGCAGCGTGACGGGAGGATCCCGGCATGAATCTGGATCTGCCCTTCATCCTCACGACGCTGCCCGCCTTCGGCAAGGCGGTCTGGGTCACCTTGCAGCTGGGAACCATAGTGATCCTCACTTCGCTGGCGGTCGCCCTGCTCAACGTCGCCCTGTTGAGCCTGCACAAGCGGCCGCTCAGCGCGCTGATCCGCGGGTATGTCGAGCTGGCCCGCAACACGCCGCTGCTGATCCAGCTCTTCTTCCTCTATTTCGGGCTGCCTGCGTTCGGCTTGTCGCTCTCCGGGTTTACCACCGCGGTGATTGCCATGACCTTCCTCGGCGGTGGTTATCTGACCGAGGCGCTGCGTGCAGGCATTCAGGCGGTGCCCGCCAGTCAGCTGGAGGCTGGTAGGGCTATCGGGCTTTCTCGCTGGCAGCTGCTGCGCCACGTGCAACTGCCCCAGGCCTGGCTCGCCAGCCTGCCCGCGCTGTTTGCCAACTTCATCTTTCTGCTCAAAGAGACAACCGTGGCTTCGGCGGTGGCGGTGCCAGAGCTGCTCTACACCACCAAGAATTACATCGCCCTCTACTACAAGACCTACGAGATGCTGGCGGTACTGACCTTGATGTGCGTGCTGATCTTTCTGCCGCTCTCCCTCGCTCTGCGCGTCGTTGAAAGGAGGCTGCAACATGGTCAGTTCGGTCACTGAATCGCTAATGCAGGCGAGGATCCCGATGTGGGCACTTATCTTCCAGCTGCCGCAGCCATTCGCCACCGAGGCGCAGGAAAGGAGGACTCAATATGGTCAATTCCGTTACTGAGCAGCTGACGCAGGCGTTGCCACTGCTGGCGGTGGGCGCAGGCCAGACCCTCGCCATCTCGCTGCTGGCCATCCTGTTTGCCACCCTCGGCGGTATCGCTTACGGCGTGTTGGCACAACAGGGCGGCCGGTTGGTGCGGGGTCTGCTGCGGCTTTATCTCGAGCTGTTTCGGGTAGTGCCGGTGCTGGTGTGGCTCTATCTCTTTTTCTTCGGGTTGCCGATCTTTTTCGGCCTCGATATTCCGGCCTTCTGGTGCGCCGTGCTGGTACTCGCCCTCTGGGGCGCCAGCGAGGTGGGAGAGGTGGTGCGCGGTGGCCTCAACTCCCTCGCCCGTGGTCAGCAGGAGGCCGGGTTGGCGCTCGGGCTCTCGACCTGGCAGCTCTATCGCCATGTGTTGCTGCCGCAGGCGTTGCAGCGGCTGACACCGCCGACCATCAACATCTACACCCGCATCATCAAGACCAGTTCGCTGGCGGTGCTGATCGGGGTGGTGGAGGTGATCAAGGTGGGCCAGCAGATCATCGAGCGCACCTATGGCTCGCTGCTTATTTACGGTCTGCTGTTTCTGTTCTTTTTTCTGGTCTGCTATCCGCTCTCGCTCGCCTCGCGCCGGCTGGAGCAACAATGGGGTAATGCGGTATGACACCTCTGCTTGAACTCGGTTCTGTCAGTAAACAGTTCGGCCCGAATCTGGTGCTGGATCGGATCAGCCTCAGCGTGCGCGCCGGGGAGGTGATCGTCATCCTGGGGCCAAGTGGTTGTGGCAAGAGCACCTTGCTGCGCACTCTCAACGGGCTCGAGCCCATTCAGGGTGGCGAGATCCGCTTCGATGGTGTGCTGCTGGATGGTGCCACCGACTGGCAGCGGGTGCGCCAGCGGATTGGCATGGTGTTCCAGAGCTATCACCTCTTCCCCAACCTGACGGTGCTGGAAAATGTGCTGCTTGGCCCCCTTCAGGTGCAAAAACGGGAGCGAGCAGAGGCGCTGCTGCAAGCCGAGCAGCTGCTGACCCGCATCGGCCTGTGGGAGCGGCGCCATGACTATCCGCGCCAGCTCTCCGGTGGTCAGCAGCAGCGCATCGCCATCGTGCGGGCGCTGTGCATGAACCCGCAGGTGATGCTGTTTGACGAGGTAACCGCCGCCCTCGACCCAGAGATGGTGCAGGAGGTGCTGGAGGTGATCCGCGATCTCGCCGGCAGCGGCATGACCCTGCTTATCGTCACCCACGAGCTGGCCTTCGCCCGGGCGGTGGCGGATCGCATCGTCTTCATGGATGGCGGCCACATTCTGGAGCAGGCCGCCCCCCACCAATTTTTTGACAATCCCAGGAGCCAGCGTGCGCGCCAGTTCCTCGCCAAGTTTTCTTATACAAATGTCATCAAACGAAAGGAGTCAGCATGAAAAAAATCACCTCGGTTCTGCTTAGTGCCTTATTGGGACTGGGTATCGCCAGCGGCGCTGCCCATGCGGCGGACGGTTCCCTCGACAAGATCAAGGCGCGGGACAAGCTCATCGTCGGCGTTTTCACCGACAAGCCGCCGTTTGGCTACGTGGACGAGAAGGGGAACTACGTCGGTTTTGATACTGACCTCGGCCGCCGCTTCGCCAAGGATCTGCTGGGGGACGAGAACAAGATCGAGTTCGTGGCGGTGGAGCCAGCCAGTCGCATCCCCTTCCTGCAGAGCGACAAGGTGGATCTGATCCTCGCCAATATGACGGTGACCCCGGAGCGGCGGGAGGTGGTGGATTTCACCAACCCGAACCTGCGAGTCGCGGTACAGGTGCTGGTGCCGGAAGGGAGCCCGGCCAAGAAGCTCGACGATCTGGCCAGCAAGACCCTGATCGTGACCACCGGCACCACGGCTGACATCTGGCTGACCCGTAACCACCCGGAGTGGAAGGTGCTCAAGTTCGAGAAGAATACTGAATCCCTGCAGGCGCTGGCGCAGGGTCGTGGCGACGCCTATGCCCAGGACAACCTGGTACTGTTCAGCTGGGCCAAGGAGAATCCGGGATATCGGGTACTGCCCGAAAAACTGGGCTCGGAAGATCCCATCGCCCCGGCGGTGAAGAAGGGCAATATCGAGCTGCGTGACTGGGTCAACGACCGTCTCGCCAAGCTGGGGGAGGAGAAGTACCTGCTGAAACTCTATGACCAGTATGTGCGTGACAAGCTGAGCCCTGATACCGATCCGAATGATGTGATCGTCGAAGGAGGAAAATGGCAGGGTTAATGGACAACCCCTGTTCTAAAGAGTGTGTTGAGTGTGTGAAGTAAGTGAAGAGTGAGATCTTGGTTCCGTTGGTATGCAAACCGCAAGGTTTGATTTTTCCGGGCGTCCCCTGCTAGAGAGGACGCCCTTTTTTATTTGCCAAACCGTGGGTTAGTGCACTTCATCCCACGCCATCTGCCAGTGGGAGCCGATGCCCGGCTCGTACTGGGTGGCTGTGGTGGTCCACTGCTGGCAGTAGCCGCTGTAGGGGAAGGGCTTGCACAGATAGACCTTGCCATTTTTCGGCTGCTGCACCTTGGTGCCGGCGGCATAGGATTTGAGCGAGTTCGGGAAGACGAAGTCGTATTCGCCGCTGCTCTGCTCCTTGAACATCAGGTCCATGGTCTGCTGGATGGTCTCGCCGCCCGCTTTCGGGGTGGCCTTGATCACCAGCTGGTGGTGACCTGCCTTGAGCCCTTCCAGCGCCATGGTAAAGGTGTGGCTGCTGTCCTTGATGTCGGCACTGCTTTCACCCTTGGCGACGCCGCCGTGGTCATAGAGGGTGTTGGTGACGGCCAGATCGCCCTGTGCGGTGACGGTGAAATCGAGGGTTGCCTTGCCGTTGTCCAGCACATAGTCGCTGGCCAGACCGCTGACGCTGATGCTGTCCACTACCGGCGGCTGCAGCTGTTGCAGGTCAATCTCGACTCGATCCAGTTTGCTGTCTCGATGCAGATAGACGGGGTTCATACCGTAGACCGGATTGAACTGGCCATCGGCTCCTTGCTGACCGGCGCGGATCAGGCTCTGCTCGGCGTTGATCTTGCTGGCGAGGGCATGGGCCCAGTTGTTCTTCTGGCCCTGCTCGGCGGTGGTGATGGTCAGTACGGTCTGCAGCTCAGGGCGCTCGCCGTTGGCATCGAATACCCGGGTCATTGCCTTGTCACCTGCCGCGAGGTTGATGGAGGGGTAGATGGTGCCGGCCTGACTCCACTCCAGCGGCGGCTGGCTGCCATCTTTGAACTTGGCATCGATGATGTTGTAGAAGCTGTTGCTGGTGTCGCCCACTTCCCACACGCCAAGGATCACTTGATAACCGGTGCGCTCCGGCAGGATGCAGTTATGGGTCACCTGCTTGGGCGGCTGCACCATGTTGCCGTCGATGACGCAGAAGGGGGTCAGGTCGAACGAGGCGCGGGTGAGCGGCTGGTTGGGGTTCCAGTCCTGCTTGGTGAGGTAGTAGCGCCAGTTGCGGGTGACGTGGTTGGCAGTGAAGGTCCAGCTGATGGCGAAGGGGCCGGGCTGTACTTCACGCTTGGTCCAGCGGTCGCTGGTCTGGATGTTCAGCTCGCTCCAGCGCGGCCTGCCCGCCGAGGCGATTTGACCATCCTGCGGGCCGCTCTGCGGGAAGCCTGATGGGCCCTCCACGCTCTGGGGCTCCCACTGCACGCCGCCACACTGGCTGTTGCCACCGGTTTTGCACAGGTAGTTGCGGCTCTCTGGCTGGCTGATGTAGCCGTGGGCCAAGGCGCTGCCGCTGGCCAGCAGGGCCAGCATCGCCGCGATGTGATTGAGTTGGATTTTTGCTGCCATACATTCCTCTGTTCGATAGATGTGGGCAGTCAGTTGGCCGGGGAGTTCCCCGATGCACACTTGCGTGTGGCAACCCCGCTATCCTGGACAAAACGTCTGTAGACCGGAGGCTTTGCGTCCCGACCTTTCGGTCAGTTTGCCAAATGACTAGATGGTTAGTGATGGGCCAAATGTTCGGCCATCAGCATTGTGCACTGCATTGATTAATTACTTGAAGTTAAATGTTTAAATGAGCCATTCAATGGCGCGAAAATCATTCTAACTGGCTGTTTTTAAATTGTTCTCTTATCTGTGAATGGCACCGATTAACGTTGAATATGTCGATAAGACGCATGTTGATTGCGTGTTGCTGACGTAAAAAAAACCTGCCAGCTTGGCTGGCAGGTCGGGTGACAAGGCGACACGGATTGACGCCATCAATGACGGGCGCGCTGTCCTCCGGAGGGGGGAGATACGGGAGTCATCATTGGCGCTGCAGCTGACTCCTTGCCCAGTTTGAACACCGCAAGCCGCTCATCAAGGCTGCGGGAGAGACCGGCCAGCAGCTCGCTCTCCTGCGCCAGTTGCGAGGCGGACTGGGACATCTCCAGCGCCGAGTCGTTGATGCCGCTGACGTTGCGGTTCATATCCTCGGCCACCATGCTCTGCTGCTCGGCGGCGGTCGCGATCTGGGTCGCCATATCGCTTACATGCTGGATGTGGTTGACGATCAGGGTGAGATCCTGCCCCGCCTGCTGGGACTGGTTGACGCTGCTCTCTGCCAGTTTGCGGCTGGTGTCCATGGCATTGGCTGCGGTGACGGCCCGTTGCTGCAGCTGGGCAATGGTGCTCTGGATCTCCTCGGTGGACTGGCGAGTGCGGCTGGCCAGCTGGCGCACCTCGTCGGCCACCACGGCAAAACCGCGGCCCTGCTCACCGGCACGGGCTGCCTCGATGGCGGCGTTGAGGGCCAGCAGGTTGGTCTGCTCCGAAATGGCGCTGATGACGGCGGTCACTTCGCTGATCTGCATCACTCCCTCCTTGAGCTGGTTGACCTGCTGGGTGGCCTGCTCCACCTCGGTGGCCAGCGCCTTGATGCCGTGCACGCTGGCATGAACGTCGCGGTTGCCGAGGCCAGCTTCTCCGGTCGCTTCCTGGGTATCCCGCGCGGTATTTTCGGCGTGCCCGGCCACATCGGAGATGGTGGCGCTCATCTCGTTCATGGCGGTAGCGAGCTGGGCCAGTTGATCCCGCTGGCTGGTGACCGCCTGATTGGTCTGCTCGGCAGAGGCGGCGATGCGCAGGGCGGCATCTGCCACGTTGCGAGCCCCCTGGCTGGCCTCCAGCAGGGCGTGACGAATGGCATCGAGACTCTGGTTGGTGCAGCGGGCGACCACTCCCAGCTCATCCTTGCCCTGTACCGGGATGCTTACCACCAGATCCCCCTTGGCGACCCGCTGCATGGCGTGGTTGATCTGACTGAGGGGGGAGACGATGGAGTGGGTGATGCGCCAGCCCAGCAGCCCCATCAGCAGGATCACGATGGCGGTGGCGGTCCCCATCTTCATGTACTGGGCCCAGATGGTCTGCTGAATATCCTGAAGCAGCATGCCGGAGCCGAGGATCCAGCCCCAGGGCTGATAGCCGGATACCATGGAGAGCTTGTCGGCGGTTTCGCCCGATGGGCCTGTCCAGACATATTGCAGGGTGCCCTGTTTGCCCCCTTTGGCGATATCCACCATCTGATACCAGAACTGCCCGGTGGTGGCGGCGCCCCCTTCACCCATCTTCTGGCCGACCAGTTCGGGGCGGATGGGGTGAACCACCATAGTGCGGTTCTCGTCGATGACGAACAAATAGTTGTTGCCATCAAAGCGGGTATTGGTCAGCAGCTTGCGCGCCTCCTGTTGAGCCTGCTCTGCCGGCAGGGTGCTGGCCAGAAACTGGATCTGGCTCATGGCCTGCTCCAGTACCGCATTGAGCCGCGCCTCTCGCTCACTCATCAGATTGCGCTGGAGCGCGTTGGCCGAGATAAGCAGCAGCGAGACAAAACCGACAAACGCCAGTGCGAGCAGCAAGATCAATTTGCGGCTCACGGTGATATCACCGAGCTTGAACATGACTAAACCCTCATTTCCCTGTTGATTTTATGTGGCTCTGTACCGCGGCAGCCAGTTCGTAAGACTTAACAACTCATTTACTTTCAGTCTCTTGCCGACCTTTCTCAAATGAGCGTTTTAACATCAGTATAGTCAGCAGACAGCAACCCCCACTTTTTGGTAGCGTGTTGATGCGCATCCCTGCGCAATTTTTGCCAAAGAGTGTGAATGGTTTGGCATTTCTTCAAAAAAAGGAGTGGGCCCCGCTGCGGGTGACCCTATAACAAGAGGGAATTTATGAGTTCCATTGCCAGGAATTACTTCAACCAGCTCAACGCCGACTACCTGCAGGTGCACAGGCGCAAGGAGGATCTCTTCTGGTCCACCTATATGGGCACCAGCGACGATCAGGCCGGTTTCACCGCGGCCGAGCAGGCCTACAAGGCCTTTTGTGCCAATCCGGCCCGTCTGCCCAAATTGCGGGAGATGTTGGCGCAGGCCGACGAGGATGATCTCAAGCGCGGCCTGCAAGGCTGGATCGCCTTCTTCGAGTGCAATGTGATTGAAGATCCCGCCGCATCCGCCCTGATGGATGAGCTGGTAGCTGCCGAGGCGGCGCTGTTCGCCCGCCGCAAGGGGCTGAAACTGACCCTGCTGGATGAGCAGGGCCAGCAGGTCGCAGGCAGCCTGCCTGCCGCCAGTACTTCCCTTGCCGCCAGCCCGAACGAGGCGGTGCGCCAGAGCGCGCTCGCCATGTTCCGCACCCTGGAGCAGTGGGTTGTCGGCAACGGTTTTCTCGAGGTGGTGGCGCTGCGCAACCGCTTTGCCCGCGCCATGGGTTATCGCGACTACTTCGACTACAAGGTGCGCAAGAACGAGCAGATGAGCCCGGAGCAGCTGTTCGCCATCCTTGACGACTTTATCGCCCGCACCGATGCCCGCTTGCAGCAGAGTCTGGAAGAGCTGAAGGTTGCCAAGGGGGAGGCGGCCCTGCTGCCCCACAACCTGCGTTACAGCGTGAGCGGCGATGTGACCCGCCAGCTCGATCCTTACGTGCCCTTCTCGCGGGCGCTGCGGGATTGGGTCGAGAGCTTCCGCCGGCTCGGCATCCAGTATCGCGGGGCGACCCTGACCCTGGACTTGCTGACACGGGAGGGGAAGTATGAGAACGGCTTCTGCCACGGCCCGGTTCCGAGCTTCTTCCAGCAAGGGGATTGGGTGCCTGCGGTGGTCAATTTCACCAGCCTGGCCGATCCGGCGCAGGTGGGCAGCGGCTGGAGTGGCCTCAACACCCTCTTCCACGAGGGGGGGCACGCCGCGCATTTTGCCAATGTCACCGGCAACGCCCCCTGCTTCTCCCAGGAGTTCCCGCCAACTTCCATGGCTTATGCCGAGACCCAGTCGATGTTCTGCGACAGCCTGCTGGACGATGCCGACTGGCTCAAACGTTACGCTAGAAATGCGGCAGGAGAGGCGCTCCCCGATGCGCTTATCAAGGCGATGATCGCCGCACGCCAGCCGTTTCGTGCCTTCAACGAACGCCAGATCGCGCTGGTGGCCTACTTCGAGCGGGATCTCTACGCCATGGGTGAGGCCGAGCGCACCCCCGAGGCTGTGTTGGCGCTGGCCCGCCAGTGGGAGCGTAAGATTGTCGGGGTCGAGAGCCCGCGCCCGTTGCTGGCCATTCCGCACCTTCTTAATCAGGAGTCGGCCTGCGCCTATCACGGCTACCTGCTGGCGCTGATGGCGGTGGAGCAGACCCGCGCCTACTTCCTCAAGCGTGATGGCTACCTCACCGACAACCCGCGCATCGGGCCGGATCTGGCCGCCCACTACTGGGGGCCTGGCAACGGCATGGGTCACGATGAGACCCTGCGCAGCCTGACTGGCGAGGGGTTTAGCGCGGTGCCGCTGGCCGAGGCATGCAACCTAAGCGCCGCCGAGGCGTGGCAACAGGCTCAGGCCTGCATGGCTGCCGCCCAGCAGCGCCCCGCGGCTGGCGATGGAAGCCCGCTCGACGCCCATATCCGGGTGGTACACGGCGCCGAGCTTATCGCCGACAACAGCGAGTCGGAGGCGCGCATGCTGTCCGATTTCGAGGCGTGGATCCTGAGCCACAGCGCACGAGCCTCTGTTGCGTAAGCTGGAATGCTCCCGGTTTTTGAGCCGGGGGCACTCTTGGCGTGGTTCTGATGTCTGTTCGCTGCGATGGCTGGTACAGCTGTAGAAATGTTGACGACACAGACTGTCGCATAATGCTTTTGGTATGCGGATTTCAGATTAAATATGTATTCATATGAATAGGCCTGTGCAGAGCAGGTCATAAGCTCATGGAACCTTATCGCCTCGGGTTTTTGTTTGTTTTGTTAATAGTGTTTTCTGTAGTTATCTTTGTGCATAAAGATTGATCTATTCACCCGCTTGAGAACCATTCCCATCTTGTCGGATTGACTAAATTGTCCACAGCTGCAAAATCGCCCACCTTGCCACTCCCGATGTGAATCGGGTTCGGAAAGCCTCAGATCTCCGCTCGGAGATGGCTGGGCCGCACATAGGAAAGGTGTGGCCGTTGCCCGCCTTTCACCCTCGAAATCAGCACACAAGTCAGGAAGCCCTCTTGCTCGTCAGGCAGGAGCGGACGGGTGTGTATATCCGCATGGCCGTGCAGGGACGATACGACCAGCGTTTGTTATGGGTGGTATGTTGCGAATGAATCGCATCTTTTTGATGTTGGCGCTGCTGCCCCTGCTGGTGTGCGCCAGTGAGGTGGACAGAGTGCGTGAAGCCTGGGTGATCAAGGCCCGGGCGGGAGAGCTGGATGCGGCAGCGCACGGGCTGGATGCTCTCTATCGACAAAGTGGTGATGGCAAGGTGCTCGATGACCTGATTGCCGTGCAGCTGTGGCGGGGTGATCGCAAGGGGGCGCTGGCCGCCTGTGAGCCGTGCGAGCTCAGCCCCATCAGCAACAGTACGCTGGAAGGGGTGGCACGTGCCGCCCGCGACGAGAAGCGCTACTCCGAGGCGATCAGCTATTACCGCATCCTGCAGGGACGCGATCCTGCCAACCGCAATGGCTGGCTCGGGCTGTTTCTCACCGCCAGTGATCAGGGCAACCGCGAGCTGGCCCGCCACGCTGCGGGTGAATATGAGGCCAACTTTGGCCGCGATCAGGCGATCCTCGAGGCTCGCATCTATGCCGCCCGTCAGGGTGAGGACCCCATGGGTGAGCTGCTGGCCCGTCAGCAGTGGCTGGAGCTGGAGCCGGATAATCCCGAGCAGGTGTTGGCGCTCTATCGGGTAGCGGTGAGCCTGGGGGCAGGCCCTGCGGCTGCAGACCTGATGGGCCGTTACCCCAAGCTGTTCAAACCGGTCGACCGGCTCTGGCTCGACTACTACCAGGCGGTCAATCTGCTGCGGATCTCGGCCCAGACCGAGGATCCGGTGCTGGCCCGCCGCTCCCTGACCCGCACGCTGGCGCTGCAAGAGCGGATCCTGGCCCGCGCCCCCCACGATCATGTGCTCTATATCAGTGCCCGCCGAGATGTCGTGGTGACGCTGGTGGCCCTTGGCGAGTTTGCCCGAGCCGAACGGGAGTCCGCTACGCTGCAGGCCGAGGGGCCATTGCCTGACTATGTGCTGGAGGCGCGCGCCGATGCACTGGCCGGGCTGGGGCGGGTGGATGAGGCCTCCGTGATTTACCTGCAACTAGCGACCCCTGCACGGGCCAAAGACAAACGCCTGCTGGAGAAACGCTTCTATGCCTATTCGGATGGCGAGCGCTATGGTGCGGCACAGGGTCTGCTGGCTGGTTGGCAGGAGCCACCGACTCGCTGGGATTTCACTGGCAACATGCGGATGGCCAATGACGACTACGAGAAGGTATTGCAGCTGAAAACCTTGCTGCAGGCCTGGCGTGGTGAGGCGGGTGCGGCAGAGCAGCAGTTGGAAGGGTGGCTGAAGAGTGCGCCTGCCAATCCCTGGCTCTGGCTGCAACTGGGGGATATTCGCCGCTGGCGGGGTCATCCCGACGGGGCCGAGCAGGCGTATCGGCAGGCCGTGCGCTGGCTGCCAGCAGGACGCACCGTGCTGGCCGAGCCGGGTCGCCTCAACGCCCGGCTCGACAAGGGGGACTGGCAGGGCACGCCGCAGGCCGTGCGCACCCTTGGCAACCTGACCCGGGATCGTCAGGAGTTACAGCAGCGGCTGACTCTGGAGCAGGCCCCGCAATTTGTCACTGACCTGACTCATGGCCGCAACGAAGGGGGCTCGGTGCAGGCCAGCCGTGACTGGAGCTACGACAGCCGCCTCTACAGCGCTCGTACTGATGGCGGTGATCGACTGCTTGTCCGCCGTCAGGGCAGCTTTGGCGAGTTCGACCAGCAGCCCGAGCGCGCCGCCTATACCGGGCTGGGGGCCGAGATTTTTTTCTACCCGCTGCAACTGACGCTGGAGGGGGGCGTGGGCAGTGAGCTCAACCACAAAGGCTATCTCTGGAGTCGCCTCGATTGGCGGCTGGATGATCACTGGACATTGGGTGCAGCCATCAATCTCAACAGTGCCGACACCCCGCTGCGGGCATTGGCGCGTGGCAACTACGCCGATCAATACCAGCTCGATCTGGGTTGGCGTCAGGATGAGACCCGCGAGGGGGCACTGCGACTGGAGCAGATGGATATCAGCGATGGCAACCGGCGACTGACGGCCTCTGGCTGGCTGCGTCAGGATCTCTGGCGCCGGGATCGCTGGTGGTTCGATACCACCTTGCGTGGTGCCACCTCCCGCAACGAGGCGTTGGAAGTCGACTACTTCAATCCCTTGCAGGATCGCAATCTGGAGCTGGAGCTGGCGGGGCGCTACCGGCTGCCGCTGGATGGGCGTCGCTCCCTGCTGCAGAGCCTGATCATGAGTGGTAACCACTACTGGCAGCAGGGCTATGGCAGCGATCAGGGGTGGCAGCTCAGCTATCGCCATGACTGGATCCTCTCTCCCGCTCTCAGCCTGGGCTATGGCCTGGGCCGCCGTCAGGCCATCTATGACGGCAATCCCGAGTTCGGAAATTTCATCTTCGCCAATCTGCAATGGAGTTTCATGTGATGAGACGCTGGCTTGCTCCTTTCGTTTTGCTGCTTGCACTGCTGCCTTCGTTGACGCAGGCAGCCCGGCAACCCGATGACTATGTGGTGCTCTGCTACCACGATATCGTCGATCTGAAATTGACCCCCAACCTCAAGCTCTATCCCCAGACCATCCGGCGCGACACCCTGATCCGCCACTTCAACTGGATCAAGCAGCAGGGTTATCACCCGGTCAGCTTCCAGCAGATCCTGGATGCCAAAGCGGGCAAAGCACAGCTGCCGGAGAAGGCGATCCTGCTCAGCTTCGACGACGGCTACGAGAGCTTCTACCGGCTGGTCTATCCGCTGCTCAAGCTCTACAACTATCCGGCGGTCTTTGCGTTGGTGGGCAGTTGGCTGGATGTTGCCGATGACAAGATGGTCCCGTACGGCAATGACAAGCTGCCACGCAGCTACTTCGTCGGCTGGCCTCAGATCCGCGAGATGCAGGACTCCGGACTGGTGGAGCTGGCCTCCCACACTTTCACCTCCCACTACGGGCTGCTCGCCAACCCGCAGGGCAACGTGCAGCCGGCGGTGACCACCGCAGGCTGGAGCCAGAATGGCTACGAGAGCATGGCTGACTATCGGGCCCGGATAAAAGCCGACTTCGACGCATCGGCCAGTCAGCTCAGGGAGCAGACCGGTCGGGCACCACGGATCCTGGTCTGGCCCTACGGTGCCTTCAACCAGACTGCGCTGGATCTCGCCCGTGCGGCGGGGATGCCCTACACCTTCACCCTGGCGGAAGGGCTCAACAAGCTGAGTGACTCGGGCAGCACGGTGCGCCGCTATCTGCTGGAGGAGGACACCAGCCTCGAAACTCTGGACGAGATCATGGGGGGCAATACCTGGGAGCGGCAGGTGGAGCGGTTGGTGCACGTGGATCTGGACTATGTCTATGACAAGGATCCGCAGCAGATGAACAAGAATATCGACATGCTGCTGGACCGGATCAAGGGTTACGGCATCACCACCGTCTATCTGCAGGCCTATGCCGATGACAACGGCGACGGGGTAGCGGAGGCGCTCTATTTCCCCAACCGTCATATGCCGGTCAAGGCAGATCTCTTCAATCGGGTCGCCTGGCAGCTCAAGACCCGGGCCGGGGTCAAGGTGTTCGCCTGGATGCCGGTGATGGCCTACGACATGGGGCCGAACCATGCCTATGTCACCGACAGCCGTACCGGCGCCCCGGCCAAGGGGCAGTATCTGCGCCTTTCGCCCTGGGATCCTGCCAGTCGTCAAATCCTTTTGGATATCTACGAGGATCTCGGTTTTTACACCAAGTTCGATGGCCTGCTGTTCCATGACGACGCCTTCCTCAGCGACTACGAGGGGCCGATGTCGCTGGCTCGCACCCCGGATGCGCTGCAGGCGCAAGGGGAGCAGAAGACGGATCTGCTGATCGATTTCACCATGGCGCTGCGCGATGCCGCCGCTCGTTACCGGCAAGGGGGAGCCGACGGTCTCAAGACTGCCCGCAACATCTATGCGGCGCTGGTGACCGAGCCGCAATCCCAGCAGTGGTTTGCCCAGAGCATGGCGGCGTTTGCCAAGGCCTATGACTACACCGCCGTGATGGCTATGCCCTATATGGAGCAGGCAGAAAACCCCGACGAATGGCTGGCCAGGCTGGCGGAAGATTCGCTGGCACAGGTACCGGCCAATCGGCTGGTGTTCGAGCTGCAGAGTCGCAACTGGCGTACCGACCGGCCCATCCCCGATGCCGAGCTGGCGCGCTGGATGGAGATCATCCAGCGCAAGGGGGTGACCAACTTTGGCTACTACCCGGACGATTTCCACAACAACCAGCCGGATCCGGCGGTGCTCAAGCCGGTCTTCTCGGTGCAGACCCAGCCTCAGCCGGCCCAGCTGCCGGCGACGCCGGTTGCTGTCAGCGGCGCTGCGGCCACCCACGGGGAGGCGATGCGGTGACGGCGCTTCTGGAAGGGATCGCCATCTTTACCCTGGCCTATCCCAGTCTGATGGCCATGGTGTGGGTTTGTGGCGGTCTCTATTACTACTTCCAGTGGGAGCGGCGGGATATCGCGCTGGCCAAGCGGGGGCTGGAGCTCCCCTATTACCCCAGAGTGACCCTGATGGTGCCCTGCTACAACGAGGGGGCCAACGTCGAGGAGACCATCGGCCACCTGCTGCGCCAGCGCTATCCCGATTTCGAGGTGCTGGCCATCAACGACGGCAGCAAGGACGACACAGGCGCGCGGCTGGATCGATTGGCACAGCAGGATCCGCGCCTGACCGTGCTCCACCAGCACAATCAGGGCAAGGCGATGGCGCTCAACAACGGGCTGGCGGTGGCCAGCGGGGAGATCCTGGTTGGCATCGACGGGGATGCGGTGCTCGACTATGACGCGGTGCGCTGGATGGTGAAGCACTTCATCGAGAGCCCGAGAGTCGGGGCGGTCACCGGCAATCCGCGGGTACGCACCCGCTCCACCATCATCGGCAAGATCCAGACCGGCGAGTTCAGCTCCATCATCGGCCTCATCAAACGGGCCCAGCGGATCTATGGCACTGTCTTCACCGTCTCCGGAGTGGTGGTGGCTTTTCGCAAGCAGGCGGTCGAGGCGGTCGGTGGCTGGAGCAATGACATGGTGACCGAGGATATCGACATCAGCTGGAAGCTGCAGCTTGCCGGCTGGCTCATCCACTATCAGCCCCAAGCGCTCTGCTGGGTGCTGATGCCGGAGACGGTACGCGGTCTCTACAAGCAGCGGCTGCGCTGGGCGCAGGGGGGGGCCGAGGTGTTTCTGCGCTACGGGTTGCAGGCGATGCGCTGGCGCAACCGCCGCTTCTGGTTGCTGCTGCTGGAGTATCTCTCCAGCGTGGCCTGGTGCTACAGCATGTTGCTGCTGGCGCTGATCTGGCTGATTGAGCCTAACGTGAGCGGACTGGCAGTGGGTCATCTGTTCCAGTGGACCGGGGTGATGATGACCGCGATTTGTCTGGTGCAGTTCGGGGTCAGCATCTTTATCGACAACCACTACGACAAGAGCATGGCCCGCAGCTTTATCTGGTGCGTCTGGTATCCGCTCATCTACTGGCTGCTCAATCTGTTGACCGTGGTGGTGGCGGTGCCCAAGGCGATCCTGCGTCGTCGTGGCCAGCTGGCGGTGTGGGAGAGTCCTGACAGGGGGGAGTCGTTCCGTGACAAAACATAAGCTGGCGAAGGAGATGATCATCAGCAACGGTACCCGGCGCAGCTGGAAGTATCGGCTGCGGGATCTGCTGATCCTGCTGGTGACCTGGGTCGGCTGGATTTTTCTGGCCCTGCAACCCTGGCTCAACTATCTGGAGGCGGAGGAGGATGAGAGCTTTATCGGCTCGCAGGATGCCATCGAAGTGGGGCAACTGTTTCTTGCCCTGCTGTTCGGCATCTTCCTGCTGATCCACTCCTGGGCAAAATACAACAGGCTGCTGCACCGGTTGGTGGGCAAGCGAACGGCCTCGAAAGCGCCGTAATCATGAGGGGCCATTCGGCCCCTCTTTTGTTGCCGTTTGTCACACATTGCCACACAAGCTTCCCCCTCTGGCAAAGTCTTGTGACCGGACGGGTGTGCAATGGTGCCATGAGCAGGGAGATGAGGCCCTGCCGCGATGGAACCAGGGAGCATGTTATGACGAACAAATGGATGTGGTGGCTGTTGCCGCTGCTGGCGGTCGGGGTCTGGTGGCTCGGTTATGCGGGGGATGCCAACGGGGTGTGGCCCTGGCGCCATGAGATGTTGTTACTGACCGGCCTGCTGGGGATGGCCTATATGGCGATTTCGCTGTTGCTGGCGTTGCGCTTGCCGCAGTTGGAAGTATGGTGTGGCGGTCTGGACCGGATGTTGCGATTGCACCGCCAGACGGCCATCGGCGGCGCATTGGCACTGACCGTTCACTGGCTGCTGGTGGAGGCCCCCAAGTGGGCGGTCTCGGCGGGTTGGCTGAGTCGTCCCGCCCGGCGTGGGGCCAGTGCAGCTGGAGCTGGCACAGGCAATGGCATCTCGCTCCATGCCCTTGGCGATACCCTGGGTGAATGGAGTTTCTATCTGCTGATCGCGCTGGTGGTAGTGAGCTTGCTGGCGCTGGTGAGTTATGGCCGTTTTCGGCTGATCCACCGGCTGGCCCCGATCATCTATTTGGCGGGGTGGGGGCACGGGCTCTGCCTGCTGCCTCAGGTGGGAGTCATGACGCCTGTTGGGGTATCGATCTGGTTGATCGGCGGGATCGGTGCTATCGGGGCCCTCTACTCCCTGCTGGGACAAGTGGGGGCGCGGGATCGCCATCCCGGCCGGGTCATTGCGGTGCGGGCGCTGGCGGATCAGACCTGCGAGCTGACCATGCAACTGGAGAGGCCGCTCGCCCATTACCGCCCGGGTCAGTTTGCCTTTTTCGAATTTGACGCCAAAGAGGGGCCGCATCCCTTTACCCTGGTGCGGGTGTCGGCGGATCGGCGCCAGCTGGTGATCGCGGTGCGGGCGCTCGGGGATCATACCCGTCAGCTGGTGGCAGAGGCGCGCATCGGGGATGGGGTGGTGGTGACCGGGCCCTATGGCGCCTTTGTCGCCTCGCAAGTGGGAGGTAGAGCCCTCTGGCTGGGGGCCGGGATAGGTATCACGCCGTTCGTCGCCTGGCTGGAGGGGCTGGCTGCCCGTGGGGAGCGGGGCGAGGGGATCACCCTGATCCAGTGCGCGCCGGATCTGGCGGGCGCCGTCTACCACCAGCGGTTGGCCGAGCTCTGTCATCGCACCGGTGTGCGCTACCAGCTGCATCTGGACAAGGCTGCCGGGCGGCTGGATCTGGCTCGCATCGCGCAGGATGCGCCCGAGCAAGTGTGGTTTTGCGGGCCGGAGGGGATGGCAGATGCCCTGACCCGGCTGTTGCCGGACGGGCATCTGCATCGCGAGCTGTTTCGCTTTCGTTGAGCGCAGTTATTTGGTGCTGGCTGGCAACTGCTTGAGGGCGGCCTGTACTGCGGCTTCCAGTTGCGGGTCGCGTCCCGCCACCATGTCGGCGGGGGTGAGGGGCACCTGCAGGTCCGGGATCAGCTCCTGATTTTCGTAGAAGGTGCCGTCCGGTTTGCGCAGCCCCAGGGTCGGAATGCCGTAGGAGAGTCCCGGGATCAGCCTAGAGTCGTGGCTGTAGACCATGGTGCCGGTGCCGGGCACCGGATCGCCGACGATGGGGCCGACCTTGAGGGCACGGTAGTACTCGGGGAAGGCGGAGCCTTCCGAGTAGCTGCCAGCGTTGACCAGCACCACCGAAGGCTTGGTCCACTGGCGAGTGGCGGCATCGGTTTCCCCCTTGCCCTGACGGGGCCAGCTGCTGGCCATCCCCTTGGCGCTGCTGCTGCCGGTCAGAAACTCCACCAGTGTATTGGCGAGATAGCCACCGCTGTTGAAGCGGACATCGACGATCAGCGCATCGCGATTGCGCTGTCTGCCGAGGGCATCCGCCACCACCGCATCGTAGACCTCGCTATTCATTGCCGGCAGATAGACGTAGCCGACCCGTCCTCCGCTCAGCCTAGCCACCAGCTCCCGCCGTTTCTCAATCCAGCGATCCTGTTGCAGCTGGTACTCCTGCTGTTTGTCGATGGCGGTGAGCACCACCTCGTCAGTTTGCTTGTTGCCCTCCTGCTGGAAGGTGAGGGTGAGCCGGGCACCGGCCTGATGGTTAAGGGCTCGATCCAGCTCGGCCAGATTGGCAATCGGGCTGCCGTTGATGGCGAGCAGGCGGGCGCCCGGGGCGATATCGCTCTCCTGATCCAGCGGGCCGCCAGAGAGCAGGGCGGTGAGCATCACCCCTTGCTCGCCATCCTGCCAGTAGCCGCCCAGGCTGGCGGTCTCGTCCGCCATGCGCGGGAAGGGGGCGGGGCCGCTGCCCCAGGTGTGGGAGACATTGAGCTCGCCAGCCAGCTCCGCCAACAGGTTGCCAAAGTCCCGCGGGTTGCCGATGCCCGGCAGCAGGCGGCGGTAAGCGGCGACATAGCTATCCCAGTTCACCCCGTTCATATCGTCCAGATAGAACTCGTCCCGGGTGAGTCGGGCGATCTGATCGAAGGCGGCGGTCATGCGTTCCTGCCAGCGGCTGGTGGGCTGCAAGGCGAAGGGGGCGCTGGTGGCCTCGCCGGAGTCGAGGTGGATCCGGGTGATCTCCCCATCCCGCACCAGGGTAGCCAGGGTGCCCTGCTGGTTGAGGCTTGCCAGCGCTGGGCCGGGCTGCTCGCCAAACAGTTCGCTGGTTTTGCCTTTGCGCAGATCCTGGCTGTAGCCCTTGATCTCGCTCTCGCTGTTGACCCCCATCTCCTCCACCAGATAGATCAGCTGGTCGCCGATGATGCGGCTGGCGAGCAGGGTACCGGTGGGTTGCAGCAGCAGCGCTTCGCGATGGTTGAGACGATCGCTCTCAAAGCCGTATCCCCCTTTCGGCGGCTCCAGCTCGGCAATCGCATCGGCTCTGGCGGCGCGGCTGCTGTAAATGCCGAGCAGGTTGGTGACGAGGGGCTCGCCATCGGGCCCCAGTGCGCCAAATCGGGTCGATTGCCAGTAGAGGATGGCGCCATCCTGGCTCCAGCCCGGTTGCCCATCCTGATAGCCGTTGAGGCTGACATTGACCGGTTTGGCCTTGGAATTGGCCGTGTCGATCACCGCGATCTCCTGCTCTGCCGCATCGGGGCGGAAGGTGAGCGCCAGATGGCGGGAGTCGGGGGCAAAGGCGAGATGCACCTCGTGGCGCGACGGGTTGAAGCTGGCAGGCACCAGCTCCTGCTGCTTGTTGCTCGCCAGATCCAGCAGGTGGATGGCCTGGCCATCCACCACGAAGGCGAGTTGCTTGCCGTCGGGGGAGAGCACCGGACGGCTGATCCCCTTGTCGGGAATGGCCAGCAGCAGACTCTCGGTCAGAGTGCCGGGATCGCTGAACAGCAGATCCGGATCCCCCTTGCGCAGGCGATAGAGGGCGGCGTGCCCCTGCTGCTCCGACAGATAGATGAGGGCGCGCCCCTGCTCGGCGAAGAGAGGGCTGGATTGCTCGCTCGGATCGCGGGTCAGCTGGCGCACCCGCTCCCGCTCGGGGTCGACGGCAAACAGGTTGCCCTCGCTCACCAGGATCAGCTCGTCCGCCTCTTCGCTGACCAGCGCTTCGTCTGCCAGGGTCAAGGTCTCGCTCGCCTCATCTGGCGTGCTCGCCACTTGCGGGGTGAGGGTCAATTTGCGCGGCTCGCTGCTACCGGCATCGAGGCGATAGAGTTCACCCAGCCATGACCAGACCAGATCACCATTGCGAGAGGCACTGAGCCCCCTCACCGGATGGCCCTGATAGTGGGTCAGCTGTTGCTCCTTGCCGCTGGCGAGATCCCGGCGCCAGACGTTGAAATCGCCGCTGCGCTCGCTCAGGTAAAAGAGGGTATCTCCCTTGTCGCTCCAGACCGGATCGGTAGCCGCCACCCGATCTTCGGTCAGCTGCTTGTGCTGCTTGCCATCAAACAACCAGAGACGGGGCACCGCGAACGAGTGCTGATGCTTGCGAAAGGGTTGATCCACCGCGGGCATCTGATAGGCGATCCGCTCTCCGTGGGGGCGGGCGAGAGTTGCAGGCAGCGGCAGATCGGCCTGCAAGGTGCCGCCGGTGATCGGGGTCCAGTAGAGCTCGCCCCATTGGTAGCCTTCCGCGACAAAATGGTCGGCATCGGGCGCCCCCAGGCGCTGGCTGCTCAGCAGCAGCCGTTTGCCATCGGCGCTGAAGGCTTGCGGCAGATCGGTGCGCGAATCGCGGGTGAGGCGCACCATCTCGCCGCCGTTGGCGGGTACCACGAACACATCTTCGTTGCCGTAGAGATTGGCGGCAAAGGCGAGCTGTTTGCCATCCGGCGACCAGATTGGCCGCTGGCTCAGGTAGTCGCTGCCGGTGAGCGCTGTAGCGGGGCCACCCTCGGCACTGGCGACAAAAATGCGCCCCTGCCAGGTGAAGGCAAGCTGCTTGCCATCGGGGGAGAGGGCGGGCTCGCGCAGCCAGAGTGCATCGGCGGCGACACTGGCGGGCAGCCAGAGCAGGAGTGGCGAGAACAGCAGGGTGGCGAGGCGGCACGAAGAGCGCATGGCATGATCCTGTCGGGGAGTGGAGTGTTATCTTCGCCGATCATTGCCCCGGGTGCCAGCGCGATAATTTTTTGTATCTTGTTGTTTTAACTGTTAATTACCAATGCCAAATGAGGGCGTTCAAGGAAGATGGCCTTGCTGCGGCAAGATATGTTTTGCCGGGCATATTGAGTATTGATGGCGATCCAATATCATGGCGCTCGCTCGCCGCTCGGCGGGCATCGTTCAGATGATCTGGTAACAAGAAAAGCCCGCACCAGAGGCTTGTCGAGGGATGGAATGAGAGCCGTATTACTGTGTTTGTTGGGGCTTTGGCCCGCATTGAGTTTTGCCTTGACCGAAAAAGCCGATTTGGTGGTGGTCAAGAAGTCGACCTATAGCCTGACCCTGATGAAGGATGGCAAGGAACTGAAGCGCTACTGGATTGCTCTGGGCCCGGCACCCAAGGGGCACAAGCAGCAGGAAGGGGATCAGCGTACGCCGGAAGGGCGCTACACCCTCGACTACAAGAAGACCAATTCCGGCTACTACAAAGCCATCCATATCAACTATCCGAACCTGGATGACATCAAGCGCGCCAATGAGCTGGGTGTTCGTCCGGGTGGCATGATCATGATCCACGGCCAGCGCAACAGCATTGGCAACCGCAGGGTTCAGCCCTCCAACTGGACCAATGGCTGCATCGCCATGCTCAATCACGAGCTGGATGAGGTGTGGGACGCCGTTGACCCGGGTACGCCCATCGTCATCGAGCCCTGATCCCCTTGTGCACGCCCGCGACTCCGCGGGCGTTTTATTTCCCGCCAGTGATGACGTGACAGCGCTTGCTGTCCCGTGCTAGTTTTTTCGGCTCGCTTTGGCTGTGACAAGGAAGATCACATGATGTCAGTAACGAGCGTGCCCGAGCGAACGGGGATGCTCTGGTGGCGTGCCACACTGGATATGCTCCCGCTCTCCATTTCGGTGATCCCCTGGGGGATCCTGTGTGGCGCTTTGGCGTTGCAGGCAGGGCTGAGTCCGCTTCAGGCTCAGCTGATGTCGTTGCTGGTCTACGCCGGAGCCGCCCAGCTCTCGGCCACGACCCTGTTCGGGGCGGGCACGCCCCTGCTGCCCATCATGGGCTCCACCATGGTGATCACTTCCCAGCATCTGCTATACGGCTTCACCTTCCGCCGTGACGTATTGCCGCTCTCCCTGCGCTGGCGGGCCAGCCTTGCTTTTTTCCTGACTGATGAGATGTTCGCTGTGGCGCTGAAAGACCGGGAGCGCAGCGGCCACTTTGATCCGGCCTACGCGCTAATCGCGGGATTCGTCTTCTATCTGTTCTGGAATCTGGCGACCCTGCTCGGCATCGCGGCCGGCCAGTACATCGATGGACTGGACAGCATGGGGCTGGATTTTGCCATCGCGGCCACCTTCATCGCCATGACCATTCCCGCCATGAAAAACTTGCCCATGGTTGCGGCCACTCTGGTGAGCGGCGGCACAGCGTTGCTTACCAAGCCGCTGCTGGCGGAGATCCACATCATCGTCTCGGCTCTGGCTGGCATGGTGGTGGGCTATGTGTTGCACCGGATGAGGAGGTAGCGTGAGCTGGCTGATGATTGGCCTGCTGGCCCTGATCACCTTTTTCAACCGCTTCGCCTTCTTTTCTCGGTTGACCCGATATCAGCCGGGTGCCGAGATGGGGGCGTTTCTCGGCTTCTCGGCCCAGTCGGTGCTGGCTGCAATCTGGTTGCCCATCGTCTTTAGCTACGAGCCGGGGATAGGTCTTGACTGGGATCCTGACTACCTGACTGCCACCCTGTGGGTGATGCTCTTGACCCTGTTGCGGCTGCCGACTCTGGTTGTGGTGGTGGGCGGAATGGGGGGGCTTCTTTCTGCTGCGCTGGCTGGGAGGTATAGCCGAGCTCTTGCCTTTGTGAAGCGCGAGCCGTGATCTTGTGTAATGGATGTCATTATTCGACATCCGTCATGTCATGAATGTCACTTCAAAAAAAGCCTGCAAATGGTGAGGATATGGGTTCTATCCGTGAAGGAGTGTCCCATGTCTTTGATCGAAACCTGTCAGCGCATCGTGCGCGATCCCCATCTCTCCGCCGCCCAGAAAAGCCACGCGCTGGCGCTGGCCGCCGAGAATGCGTTGCCCTACCCCGACCTGCCTGCCGCAGTCGCCGAGGCGATGGCGCAGGGATTTATCTGCGACATGTTCGAAGGGCACGCCCCTTACAAGCCACGTTATGTACTGCCGGACTATGAAAAATTCCTGACTCAGGGCTCTGCCTGGCTGGAGTTGGCGGCGCCGCAGGATTTCGACGAGGCGCTCAACGCCCTGCGCATCCTCTATCACCATGTCCCCTCCGTCACCGGCATGCCGGTCTGGCTGGGGCGGCTCGACCATCTGCTGTTGCCGTTTGTTGGCGAACTGGATGACGAGACCCTCTATCGCAAGCTGAAGGGGTTCTGGGTCTATCTGGATCGGGTGCTGCCGGACGCCTTCATGCACGTCAACATCGGGCCGGATGACAACCGCATCTGCCGTCTGATCCTGCGTATCGACAACGAGCTCAAGCAGGTGGCGCCGAACCTCACCTTCTTCCACGATCCGGAGCAGACCCCGGACGATCTGCTGCTGCAGGCGGTGAAGAACATCGCCGAGTGCAGCAAGCCGCACATCGCCAACTACCCGATCCACCGCGACACCTTCGACAATCGCGGCTTTGGCATCGTCAGCTGCTACAACGCCCTGCCGCAGGCCGGTGGCGCCAATACCCTGGTGCGCATCTCCCTTAAGCGGGTCGCCGAGCAGTGTCAGGGGATCGATGACTTCCTCGGCTGCCTGCTGCCCCACTACTGCCGCTTGGCCTCTCAGCTGATCGAAGCGCGGGCCGCATTCCTCCACGAGGAGTCCGGTTTCTTCGACAGCTTCCTGGTGAAAGAGGGGCTGCTGGATGAGGATCGTTTCGTCCCCATGTTCGGTATCTACGGCATGGCGGAAGCGGTCAATATCCTGATGGATAAAGAGAATCTGCCGGATCGCTACGGCCATGGCGAGGAGGCGAACCAGCTTGGCTATCGCATCTCGGCCCAGCTCTCGGAATATGTCACTGCGACGCCGCAAACCCATGCCTGGGGTGGTCGCGCCCTGCTGCACTCGCAAGGTGGCCTCAGCATCGATGTGGCCGTCACCCCCGGGGTGCGCATTCCTTACGGCCATGAGCCGGATCCGGCCAGCCATGTGCTGGCGCTGGCGCCGCACCACACTTATTACCACTCGGGGATCAGCGAGATCCTCACCCTGGATCCCACCATACGTCAGAACCCGCAGGCGCTGCTGCAGCTCTGCAAGGGGGCGCTCGCCATCGGCATGCGTGAGTTCACCGCCAACGTGGCCGACAGCGATCTCGTGCGGGTGACCGGCTACATGATCCGCAAGAGCGACGTGGCTCGCTTCGCAGAGGAGGGATCGCGCTTGCAGACCACCTGTCTCGGTGCCGAGGCGAGTGAAGTGACCGCCATTCGTCAGCGGGCACCGCGAGTGGTCGCCCACGAGTCGACCATCTGCGAGTATTGAGTTCGTCCTGATGGCTGATGTTTTGCCAACACGCAGCGCCCTGGTGAGCAGGGTGCTGCCGTTCTCCTGTGTCGACGGGCCGGGCAACCGGCTGGTGCTGTTTCTGCAGGGCTGCAACTTTCGCTGCCCCGGCTGCCATAACCCCCACACCATCGGGCTGTGCGACGATTGCGGTGACTGCCTTGCGGTCTGTCCGAGCGGCGCCCTCGCCATGAGCGAGGGCAAGGTTCATTGGCAGGCGGCGCTCTGCACCGATTGCGACGCCTGTCTGGATGCCTGCCCCCGCAGTGCCAACCCCAAGACCGCCATCATGACGGTGGCCGAGGTGCTGGCGCTGCTGCGCCGCTACGGCCCGCTGTTGAGCGGGATTACCGTCTCCGGCGGCGAGGCGACCACCCGGCTTCCTTTCGTGGCGGCCCTGTTTCGCGCCATCAAGGAGGCGCCGGATCTGGCCCATCTCAGCTGTCTGCTCGACAGCAATGGCTCGCTCGCGGAGACTGGCTGGCAGCGGCTGCTGCCGCAGCTCGACGGCGCCATGATCGACCTCAAGGGGTGGCGTGACTCGGTACATCTCTCCCTGACCGGCTATGGCCGCGAGCGGGTGCTGGCCTCGCTGCAACTGCTGGCACGCCACGGCAAGCTGACCGAACTGCGGCTGCTCCATGTGCCGGGCAAGAGTGATTTTCTGGATGCGAGTGGAGAGCTGGAAGCGGATCTTGCCGCCTTCTTGCAGCAGCTTGGGCCTGTGCCCATCCGCATCAACGGCTTTCGCCATCACGGGGTGCGGGGGGAGGCCGCGCAATGGCCAGAGGCCAGCCATACCGAGCTGGAAGAGCTGGCCAGCCGCTTGCGCACAGCGGGGCTGGGGCCGGTGTCACTGCCTGCTTTGATGGGCTGAGTGGCTGCGTCATCCGGTGACCGTCATGGTGTGAGGTGCGGCATGGAAAGGCCGCAACTGTGATTTCTGTCTATTGGAGGGGGCGAGAACGGCGGCTAGAATAATGGCCATCTTCTTACCCCTCAATGACAGATAATCATGAGTGAAAGCAAGGCGTTATATCGGGTTCAGTTTATTTGCCACAGCGAGCGCTACGAAGTCTATGTGCGCGAAGTCAATCAGGGCCAGCTGTTCGGTTTTATCGAGATTGCCGACTTTGTCTGGGACAACCATACGGCGCTTATCGTCGATCCCAGTCACGAGAAGCTCAAGAGCGAATTTGCCGATGTGCGCAAGACCCTTATTCCCATGCATCAGGTGCTGCGCATCGATCAGGTGAAAAAGCAGGGGGCTGCCCGCATCACGGATCTGGGCAGCAACGTCGCCTCCTTCCCCAGCCCCATCTATACCAAACGTCCCTAGTCCCTACTTGCCGTTGATGTTTCGCCGCGGTGAAACATCAATCTCTTCTCGTTGTCGTCCGGCTCAGGGCTCAATCAATTCGCGACCCAGTTGCAGGATCCGCTGGCGGAACCAGTGGCGGGCCGAGCCGTCACCGGCCGGGCCGTACCAGACCAGGCTGTGGCTTACCTTGCCGTAATCGAACGGGGCCGGACGCATTACCAGGTCCGGCTGACTGGCCATGCAGGCTGCCCAGCCACCGATGGCGGTAAGGATCAGGTCGGTTTGGGGCAGCAGGGCCGCCGCGCTGGAAAAGTCTGGCAGGGTGGCGCCAATCTGGCGGCGTCCCTGCTGCTGGGCCAGGCTCTGTTCGAAGAAGGGGTTGGCCAGCTCCTGATCCCGAATGGCGATATGGCGCCCGCTCAGGTAGGCATCGAGATCCCAGGGCTTGGCCAGCGCAGGGTGATCTTTGCGCAGCAGGCAGACCAGCTTCTCCTCCCGCAGGGTCTCCCACACCAGCCCCGGCTGACGGGGCAACGGCTGGCTCTGATCATGGGGCAGGATCACGAAGTCGAGTTTGCCCGCCGCCAGCGCCTCCAGCCCTTGCTCATCCTTGTTCCAGATCTCCGGCACCATGCCCGGCACCTCTTTCATCAGCTGACCCAGAATGGGGCCCACCGGCCAGGTCATCACACTCTCGCGCAATCCCAGTCGCAAGGTGCCCTGCCACTGCTGCGGGTTGAAGGCGTTCTGGCGGGTGAGACCGTTCAGCTCCCCCAGTAGCCGGTGCAGGGTCGGGGCCAGTCGCTCGGCCATGGGGGTGAGCAGCAGCTGGTTGCCCTGGCGGTAGAGCAGTTGATCCCCCAGCAGATCCCGCAGCTGGTTGAGGGTTTTACTGACGGTGGAGGGGGTGGTACAGAGCCGCTCGGCGGTGCGGGTGACGCTCTGGTTGTCGAGCAGCAGGTGCAGGGTGACCAGATGGCGACCTCCCAGCCGAGAGAGAGCGATCAGATCCATAGTGGCTCCTGAAGATAAGTAGATGAAATAAACAGGCTCGGAATCAGGGAGACTCAGCGTGACCCGTTGGCATTCTCTCACAGCAGGGGGAGGGTGAGCAGACCCATCAAGAGGTGACTGTGAACGCAACAGACAAAAAAAGCCCCGCCAAAGCGGGGCTGGTGCTGATTAGCCCTTGAGCACCGCGGCCATAGCGTCGGCCACATAGTCAACGTTGCGACTGTTGAGGCCTGCCACACACATACGACCGGAGCGCACCAGATAGACGGCGAACTCCTCGCGCAGGCGATCCACCTGCTCCGGGGTGAAGCCGGTGTAGCTGAACATGCCGCGCTGGTTGATGAAGTAGCTGAAATCGCGGCCCGGTACCTTGGCGCTCAGCACCTCATAGAGCTTCTGGCGCATTCCCTTGATGCGGGTGCGCATTTCGGTCACCTCGCCGACCCACATGGCGTGCAGCGCGGGCTGGCTCATCACCGCCGCGGTGATCTGACCGCCGTGGGTGGGGGGGCTGGAGTAGTTGCGACGCACGGTGGCCTTCATCTGCCCCAGTACGCGGCTTGCCTCTTCGGCATCTTTGCAGATGACCGACAGGCCGCCGCAGCGCTCGCCGTAGAAGGAGAGGTTCTTGGAAAACGAGTTGCTGACGAAGAAGCTGACGCCCGCGGCC
The DNA here is from genome assembly GCF_040908495.1 of Aeromonas sp. R1-1. Classification (NCBI taxonomy): domain Bacteria; kingdom Pseudomonadati; phylum Pseudomonadota; class Gammaproteobacteria; order Aeromonadales; family Aeromonadaceae; genus Aeromonas; species Aeromonas sp. R1-1. The sequence goes on from NZ_JBFODV010000208.1 coordinate 36,012, forward strand.
ACCATGGCGCGAATGGCGTAGGCATCCTCTTCCAGCCCGTCACCGAAGCCCTGATAGGCGATATCCATAAAGGGGATCAGGTTCTTCTCGACCACCAGCGTGATGACCTGATCCCACTGAGCGCGGGAGAGATCCACCCCGGTCGGGTTGTGGCAGCAGGGGTGCAGCAGCACGATGCTCTTGGCCGGCAGAGTGCTCAGGCAGTCGATCATCGCATCGAACTGCACGCCGCCGGTGGCCGCATCGTAGTAGGGGTAGTCATGCACCTTGATGCCGGCTCCCTCGAACATCGCCTTGTGGTTGTCCCAGGTCGGGTTGCTGACCCACACCTCGGAGGTCGGGAAGTAGCGCTTGAGCAGATCGGCGCCGATCTTCAGGGCGCCGGAGCCGCCGATGGTCTGGATGGTGGCGATACGTCCCGCCTTGACCGCTTCATGGTCGGCACCAAACAGCAGGTGTTGCACTGCGGCGCGGTAGTTGGCGGCACCCTCCATCGGTTGATAGGGGCGCGGGGCCGGGGCGGCTGCGCGCTGGGCTTCGGCCTGCTGCACCGACGGCAGCAGCGGAATGCGCCCCTGCTCGTCGTAATAGAGGCCGATCCCCAGGTTCACCTTCTGCTCGCGGGTGTCTTTGTGGAAGGTCTCGACCAGGGTCAGGATGGGGTCGCCAGCATAGGCATCGACGTGTTCAAACATGGGGGGTCCTTGCGAAATGGAATCCAGAGTATGGCGATCAATGATCGGCGCTCATCATGGCGTAAAGCCGGCGAGGGCTCAAGTCAGAAAGGGGCAGGGCTGGCGGGCCGACACTGGTCTGCTGTAAACGGGATGATGCGGGGCTGCCCGCAGCCCCATTCTCAGGCCTTACTTCAGATAGGATCGCAAGACCCGCACTACCTGATCCAGATCCTCCAGCCGCTCGGCGTGGGTCGCCTCTTCGGCGCCCAGGTGTTCGCGCATGTGCCCTTCCAGCACCTCCAGCATCAGGCCGTTGACGGCACCGCGGATGGCGGCGATCTGCTGCAAAATGGCGGCGCACTCGCTCTCCTGCTCCAGCGCGCTCTCCAGCGCACCGGCCTGTCCCTTGATGCGGCGCACCCGTGCCAGCAGCTTCTTCTTGTCGTGGATGGTGTGGGACATGACGGATCCTCTCGATCAATAAAACTATACTGGGGTATAGTATATTGCATCATCGCTCTCAGGAGAAATCCATGTCATCCCTCGCTCAATCACACTGCCATCAACCCGTCATCCACGAGGGCAATCCGCTGGCCGAACAGAAGACCCGCTGGGCCGTATTGCTGACCGTCATCATGATGATGGCGGAGATTGGCGGCGGCTGGTTCTACAACTCCATGGCACTGTTGGCGGATGGCTGGCACATGAGCTCCCACGCGCTGGCGCTTGGTCTCTCGGTGCTGGCCTATCGCGCCGCACGCCACTTCGCCCGCGACCACAGATTCAGCTTCGGCACCTGGAAGATCGAGGTGCTGGGTGGCTTCACCAGCGCCCTGTTACTGGTGGGAGTGGCCGGATTGATGCTGTTCGAGTCAGTGTTCCGGCTGCTCGATCCCAGCCCGATCCACTATCAACAGGCGATCGCTATCGCGCTGGTGGGGCTGCTGGTAAACCTCGCCTGTGCCTGGCTGCTCAAGGATGATCACGGCCACCATCACCATGGGCATGACCACCGTCATGAGCATCACGACCACGATCATCATCATGACCATGACGATCACCACGGCCATCAGGATCTCAACCTGCGCGCCGCCTATATCCACGTGCTGGCGGATGCGGCCACTTCCGTGCTGGCGATTCTGGCGTTGGTAGGGGGCATGCTGTGGGGCGCTGACTGGCTGGATCCGCTGATGGGCATAGTCGGTGCCGGACTGGTCGCGGTGTGGGCCTGGGGTCTGTTGCGCGACTCTGGTCGGGTGCTGCTGGATGCCGAGATGGATACCCCGCTGGTGGCGGAGATCCGCGAGGTCATCGCCGAGCTGCCGGGCACTGATATCCGCGATCTGCACGTCTGGCGGGTAGGTCAGCAGCAGTATGCCTGCGTGCTCTCTCTGCTGATGGTCAATCCGCTACCGGCGCAACAGATCCGCGAGCGGCTGGCGATCCATGAAGAGCTGGTGCATGTGACCATCGAGATCGCCAGCGAATAAGTAACGATCGGGCTCATGTTGAGTACAAACATTAATGAGAGATTTATGTTGGTAAAAATAACCACTTGGTTGGCTATTTTCACCAATAAACGCTTCTTGACTTTCCTTAGTAAATTCCCATCTATCTGTAAAACAACAATAATTTTTCTTGGCACGGCTCTTGTAATGCTATGGGAAGAGATAGCCATCCCATCAACAAGGAGCCAGACCATGAGCGTATTCAGCCGCCTGACCGACGTGATTAATGCCAACCTGCACAGCCTGCTCGACAAGAGTGAAGAGCCGGAGAAGATGCTGCGCCTGATGATCGAAGAGATGGAGCAGGTGCAGGTCGAGATGCGTACCCAGGCCGCCCGCGTGATTGCCGAACAGAAACAGCTGGAGCGTCACCAGCAGGCGTTGCAGGCGCAGATCCTGGAGTGGTCGGCCAAGGCCGAGCTCGCCATCCAGAAGGGGCGTGAGGATCTGGCCCGTGCCGCCCTCACCGAGAAGCTGGCGGAGGTCAAAAAATGTGAACAGCTGGAGCAGGAAAAGGCCCGGGTCGCCGAGGTGCTGGCCCAACTTACCGCCGACAGCGAACGGCTGGCTGCCAAGCTGACCGAGGCGCGCGAGAAGCAGAAACTGCTGACCCTGCGCGAGCAGACGGCCCACAGCCGCATTCGTGCCCGCGCCCAGGTGGACAACCAGCGCATGCATGAGCTGATGGCGCGCTTTGATGGTTTTCAGGGCCGGGTCGATCAGCTGGAAGCCCAGTTGGAGGCGGCCACCCTGGGGCAGAATCCCTCGCTGGAGGCCCAGTTCCGCGAGCTGGAGCTCAATGACGAGATCGAGCGCGAGCTGGCTCGCCTCAAAGGCCAGAAGGCGGAGGTGTAATCATGAGCCCCTGGCCCAAGGATCTGGTGCATCGCAAGCTGACCGGGGTCTGCGCCGGTATTGCCAGGCGGTTGGGGGTCTCCAGAGTCACGGTGCGGGTGGTGGCACTGCTCGCCCTGATCCTGATGCCGCCGCTGGCACTGGCCGCCTATCTGCTGGCGGTGCTGGTGATGCCGCCCCGTTATGAATTGAAGCGCTGGCTGGATTGACCGAAGGGTTGATCAGCCGGCAGAGAAGGTACTGATAAGGAGCAAGTTATGCTGGAATTTTTCATATTGCTGGTGGTGCTGCTGGTCATGGCTCTGACCGGTTTTACCCTGGTAGCCATGTTGCTGGTGAGCGGCCTGTTCGTGCTGCTTGGGGCGCTGGGTGGCATGCTTGCTTTGATCATCAAGCTGGCTCCCTGGTTGCTGCTAGTGCTGGCGGTTTGCTGGCTGATCAGCAACCGCAGCAAGCGTTCCAATACTTACCTCTAACCCGCCTGAGATTGTGCAAGACGTTGTGTGATGCTCCCTGATTTCCCCTTTCCGGCCACTCATAGAGTGGCCTTTTTTTGCCTGTCGTCCTCAAGGCTGGGTGGCTGCGGGTAACCACTGGTGGCTCCAGTTCTGCCAGAGTACCGGGCTGTGGATCAGCTGCTCCTTGAAGGATTTCGGCTGCTGCTTGAGGCGATATTCGATGCGCAGGGCCACCCCCTTCTCGCCGACTTCCTGTTGCCACGCCAGCGTCAGTGGCCCCTTGCCGCGCAGGGCGCGAGCGCCCTTGCCACTCTGGTGCTGGCGCAGGCGGCGCAGCGGATCCGTGCTGATCCCGGTATAGAGCAGGCCGGTGGCAGTACGCACCATATAGACAGACCAGCGGGAAGGGGCGGATGGTTGCTGTGCCGGTGTGGTGGTCGCGGGTTCTCTCATTCAAATTCTCTGTGCCAAACTCAGAGGCAGCTCAAGGAGGTGCGATGAGAGTCTGGTTTTGGTTGTGGTTACTGTTGTCGGTCCCGGCTCTGGGGGAGACGATCCGTCTCTACGATTACCATCAGCATCCCCCCTTCAACACCGGAGTGGATGCAGGGCTGAGCCGCGAGCTGGTCAAGTATCTCAATGAAAAGCTGGGGGGTGAACCCAGAATCGAGCTCTGGCTGGTCAATCGCGCCCGACTGGCGCTGGAGATGGCGGATCCCGACTTTGACGGTCTGGTGGTCTGGGTCAATCCCGCCTGGGTGGGGGATCCCCATCGCGAGCGCTATCTCTGGACTTTCCCAGTGATGCGCGACACCAACGAGCTGGTCTCGAACATTGACAACCCGGTCACCTATCGCGGGCCAGACTCCCTCAAGGGGCTGGTGTTTGGCGGGGTGGAGGGCTACCGCTATCAGGGGATCGATGATGCAGCTGGCCGCGGGGAGCTGGTACGTCAGGATGCCAAGAAGGTGAAGACCAACCTCGAGCTGCTGGTGCGCGGCCGCATTGATGTGACGCTGGTGAGTGGTTCATCGCTGGGCTTTTTCATCGACTCACAGCACTATCAGGGCAAGCTGTTTATCTCGCCCTTCCCTCAATCCAGCTATACCCGCCATATCCTGCTGCCCAAATCCCGTCCCGAGCTGCATGCCACCCTCAACGACATCGCCGAGCAGATGGACAGGGATCCCCGCTGGCACAAGGTGTTGGAGTCCTATCGCGGTACGCCCTGAGGGCGGCGCTTGAGCCGATGCAGTGGCAACAGGCTCACCAGCAGACCTGCCCAGACAAAGGCGAAACCGACTGCCTTGATGGGGTCCGGCGCCTCACCAAACCAGTAGATGGCGAGCAGGAAGGCGAGGCTGGGCTCGATATATTGCAGCAGCCCCACCGTGCTCATCCGGGTTCTCGCCACCGCATAGCAGAACAGCCCCACCGGCAGCAGAGTAGCGGGCGCACTGCCCATCAGCAGCAGCTTGTCAGCCAGATCTCCGTTCACGAATGCCCCTTCCCCGTGCCATGCCAGCGTGCCGATGATGATCAGCGCGACGGGCAGTTGCACCATGGCTTCCAGATAGAGGCTGGTGCCGGTGTCGTAGTGGCTCTTCTTCTTGATAAGGCCATAGCAGGCGAAGTTGGCCCCCATGATGAGGGAGAACCAGGGGAGCTGGCCGTAGCAGAAGAGCATGTAGGCGAGACCCGCCAGTGCCAGAGCGACTGCCAGATGCTTTTGCGGGGTGAGCCGCTCTTTGAGGAAGATGACGGCGAATACGATATTGAACAGCGGGGTCATAAAGAAGGCGAGGCTGGTGGTCAGTACCTGTCCGGTGGTGAGGCACCAGGTGAACATGCACCAGCTGATCGACATCACTGGACCCGCCAGCAGAATGAGGCCGAGCTGGCGCGGCTCGCTGCGCAGTTGTGCCCAGGGCACTTTGTGGCCAAGCAGCAAAAACAGGGCACCCAGCAGCACCACAGACCAGAGCACCCGGTGGGAGATCAGCTCCCACATGTTGACCTCGGGCATGAATTGATAATAGAGCGGCAGCATCCCCCACAGGATGAAGGAGAGGGTCGCGGTGCCGGTACCTAGCCAGTTTTTCATTATTATCCGTTTATTAAATTAAACATCCATGGCGATAGTAGGGGGCGCGCCCTGTTTCCACAAGAGGGAAAACAGGGAAATGCTGGTACTATCAACGTCATGCAGCGAATCGATAAGTTGTTTGAGCAAATCAGGGCCTGCCGTCTGTGCGAGGCTCATCTGCCGCTGGGGCCTCGTCCGGTGATCCGCGGGGCCGAGAGTGCCCGCCTGCTGATCATCGGTCAGGCGCCTGGCACCCGGGTGCATGCCAGCGGTATCCCGTGGGATGACCCCTCCGGTGACCGGCTGCGCCAGTGGCTCGGGGTCGATAAGGCCACCTTTTACGACCAATCCCGCATCGCCATCATGCCGATGGGGCTCTGTTATCCCGGCAGGGGAAAATCCGGCGATCTGCCACCCAGACCCGAGTGCGCACCCACCTGGCACGACAAGGTGCTGATGCTGCTGCCCAATATCGAGCTGACCCTGCTGATCGGCCAATATTCACAAGCCTACTATCTGCGGGGGGCAGCCAAGGGATCGCTCACCGATACGGTGCACAGCTGGGCCGACTATGGCCCCGGCTGGCTGCCGTTGCCGCATCCCTCCCCACGCAACACCCTCTGGCTCAGGAAGAACCCCTGGTTCGAGCAGGAGATCGTCCCCCATCTGCAGCAAAGGGTCGCCCCTTTGCTGGAACGACCCTGAGCGTTTAAACCGCTGGCTCGGCCAGCGGTTTTGGCTTGCTGCGCGCCATGGCGATGAGCGGCAGGACGATGCAGATACAGCCCAGCAGCAGCGGCAGACCGGGCTGCTCGTCAAACAGCCACACCCCGATGGCCACCGCCATCAGCAGACCGGTGTACTCCGCCGAGGCGATCTTGCTCGCCTCCGCCTTGCGATAGGCCACCACGCACAATCCCGCATAGACCATGATCAGCGCCGAAGAGCCGAAGGCGGGCCACCACATCTGCCACTGCCAGTCGCCCCCTTCCCACAATGCCAGCGCCAGGATAAAGGGCATGCTCAGCACGTTGGTGAAAAACAGGGTCTGGGCGATGGGCTGCTTGTGCGGGATCCGCTTGATCAGCAGATTGTTGAGCGCCATCGACAGCGCCACCCCGAGCGCCGCCAGTGCGGCCCAGTTCACTTCAGTCGGGCGCAGCACGATCAAAACCCCGATAAATCCGATGACTGCGGTCAGCACCTTCTGGCGCGAGATCGCTTCCCCCGCCATCCACACTGCCAGCGGCACCATCATCAGGGGGGCGGCATAGAAGAGGGCATTGGCAGTGGCGAGCGGCAAGCGGGTGAGGGCCACCACCATCAGGCAGACGCCGACCGCCCAAATATGGGCCCGCAGCAGGTGCCACTTGATGGCCACCGGTGGGTTGCGGCGCCATGACCAGAGCAGCCAGGGCATCAGCAGAATGGCGGCCGAGAGCTGGCGGAAAAAGACAAACTGGAAGATGGGCTGATCTGGCTCCAGCACCTTGACCAGTGCATCGGAAAAAACCGCCACCATATTGCCCAGCACCAGATAAAGGATGCCGATCCCTACTGCATTCATACCACCTCCCACTTCAGATGAGCGGAGGGTAGCGTGCCGGTTGATATCCAGTAAAATGATAAAAAATGACCACTCATGAGATATTTAGATAATGAAGCTTCCTCCTCTGCGTGCGGTGCAATATTTCGAGGTAGTGGCCCGGCTGCTCAGCTTCTCCCGTGCCGCCCTTGAACTGAACGTCAGCCAGAGTGCGGTCAGCCACCAGATCCGCCTGCTGGAGGATTTTCTGGGTGAGCGCTTGCTACTGCGTCAGGGGCGGTTGCTCTCGTTGACTCCACAGGGGGAGAGCTACTTCGAAGGTATTGCCGCCGGGCTCAGCCAGATTGCCCAAAGCAGCGAACAGCTGCGTGGTGGTGGCGAGATGCGAGTCCGGCTCGCGGTCTACAGCTCGTTTGCGGTGAAGTGGTTGATCCCCCGCCTGGCGGGATTGCGCCAGCTCTACCCCGAGCTGGATTTGAGTCTGGAGATGGTGGCGGAAGACCCCGAACTCTCCGATAGGGTGGCGGATTGCTTTATCACAGTCTCACCCCACGGGCGTGGCTACTGTCACGATCTTATCTATCAGGAACGGCTCTTTCCGGTCTGCAGTCGCCGCCTGTTGCAGCAGGTCAGCGGGGAGTGGCCTGAGGCCATTTGGCAGTTGCCATTGCTGTCGGTTCAGTCCATTTACAAGGCGCGGGGCGAGGATTGGCAGCGCTGGGCCAAGGCGGGCGGGCTGGTGATCCCGGACGAGGCGCGGATGCACCATTTCAGCCATGTGCTGCTGGCGATGGAGGCGGCGGCCTGGGATCAGGGGGTGGCGTTCGTGAATGACTACATGCTGCGGCCCGATGATCCCCAGCTGGTGGCCTTGCCGGTACACCAGCTGGAGACGGGGGATGCCTTCTACTTTACCTGCAAGCGCTCGCGGGCCCATGAGCCCGCCATCAGCCGATTGCGCCAGTGGCTGGTGATGGAGACACGCCAGAGCATGCCCTTGTAATTGCCCGGGTTATCAGGCTTTTTTGAACTGGCTCAGCACAAACAGGCTGGTGGCGCAGACGACGACAGAAGGCCCTGCCGGAGTATCTTGATACCAGGAGAGGGTCAATCCACCCAGCACGGCGAGGCAGCCAATCAGCGCGGCAAAGCCCGCCATCTGCTCCGGCGTCTGGCTGAAACGGCGGGCGGTGGCGGCGGGGATGATCAGCAGGGAGGTGATGATCAGTGCCCCGACAAACTTCATCGCCACGGCAATCACCAGCCCGATGAGCAGCATCAATACGCAGCGCAGCAAATCGACCCGGATCCCCTCTACCCGTGCCAGCTCTTCCGAGATGGTCATGGAGAGCAGGGGATCCCACAGTCGCCACAGGGTGAGCAGTACCAGCGCGCCACCGCCGTAGATCCAGAGCAGATCCATCGGTTGTACCGAGAGCAGGTCGCCGAACAGGTAGGCCATCAGATCCACCCGCACGTTATCCATAAAACTCAAGGTAACCAGACCGAGGGACAGGGCACTGTGGGCCAGAATGCCGAGCAGGGTATCGGTGGCCACCTGCTGGTTGCGACTCATGATCACCAGCAGCATCGCCATGGCGAGGCAGCAGACCACCACCGCCAGGGTGAGATCGACCTGCAGCAGGATGCCCAGCGCGATGCCGAACAGGCAGGCGTGGGAGAGGGTGTCGCCAAAATAGGCCATCTTGCGCCATACCACGAAGCTACCGAGGGGACCGGCCAGCAGGGCGATGCCGAGACCGGCCGCGAGGGCGTATAACAGAAAGCTGTCCACTTGAATGTCCTGTTGCTTGCGCTATTTGCTGTGAGCGTTGTTGCGAGAGGGCAGGCGGATGACGGGAGCCTGCGGTTCATGATGATGGTGTTCGCCGTCGCAGTGGTGATGGTGGGTATAGACCGCCAGCACCTCCTGCTCCGGTCGCCCGAACAGGCGGGCAAATTCGGGGTGGCGCGCCACGCTTTCCGGCTCGCCATGACAGCAGACGTGGCGATTGAGGCAGATCACCTCGTGGGTGCTGGCCATCACCAGATGCAGGTCGTGGGATACCATCAGCACGGCGCAATTGAACTCGGCGGCGAGCTGACCGATGAGGGCGTAGAGCTCGATCTGGCCAGTGATGTCCACGCCTTGAACCGGCTCGTCCAGTACCAGCAGCTCGGGTTTGACCAGCAGGGCGCGAGCCAGCAGCACCCGCTGCATCTCACCGCCGGAGAGTTTTTGCATCCGGTTTTCCAGCAATCCCTCTGCGCCCACCCGGGCCAGAGCTTCCTCGATGGAGAGGCGGCTATTTTTGCCCAGTTGCAGGAAGCGACGCACCGTCAGCGGCAAGGTGGGATCCAGATAGAGGCGCTGCGGTACATAGCCGACTCTCAGATCGCGGCTGCGGGTGATCTTGCCTGAATCCGGCGTGAGCAGGCCCAGCACCAGCTTGCTCAGGGTGCTCTTGCCCGCCCCGTTGGGGCCGACTAGTGTGGTGATTTTGCCTTTATTGAGGGTAAAGGAGACCTTGTCGAGCACAGAGCGTCCATCAAACGAGAGAGAGACCTCTTTCAGCTCTACCAGTTGGCTCATGACAACTCCGGGGTTTACAGCCAGTGAGAGTTATAATATAACAAAAAGCGGCTGTTATATTATCACATACTCACCCCCTGACGAGATTCACCAATGAGAATTATTGCGCTTTTCACTGCCCTGCTGGCGGTGAGTTTGCCTGTTCGTGCCATTGAGGTACTGACCACCATCAAGCCCCTTGGCTTCATCGCTGCGGCGATCACTGACGGGGTGAGCGAGCCCAAGGTATTGCTGCCGACCGGTGCCTCTCCCCACGATTTTTCCCTGCGCCCTTCCGATATTCGCAACATCAACAGTGCTGGGCTGGTGGTGTGGGTTGGCCCCGAGCTGGAAGGTTTTATGGCCAAGCCGCTGGCTAATCATCCCCATGCTCTGGCCCTGACTCAGGTTGAGGGGATGCCGCTGTTCAACTACGCGACTCAGGATAGTCACGATTCCCATGATCATGATGATCACGATCATGCCGCCCACGAGCACGGTGACCATGATGAAGGGCATGAGGGACATCATCACGAAGGGGTCGATCCCCATATCTGGCTTGGCCCGACGCAGGCCAAAGTGATTGCCAAGGCGATCGCAAGTGAATTGGGCAAGCTGGATCCGGCCAATCAGGCTCGCTATGACGCCAACCTAGCGGCATTTGATGCCAAAGTGGATGCCAAAGACAAGGTGATTGCTGGCCAGATGAAGGCAGTGAATGAGAAGGGGTACTTTGTATTCCACGAGGCGTATGGCTACTGGGAGCGCCACTACGGCATGAGTTCAAAGGGTCACTTTACCGTGAGCCCTGAGCGTCGCCCGGGCGCCAAGACCCTGGTGGATATTCGCAAGGCACTGGAAGAGAAGCAGGCGAGCTGTATTTATGCCGAGCCGCAATTCTCACCGGCTGTGATTGAGTCGGTGGCACGCAATACTGGCGCCAAGGTACTGTTGCTGGATGAGGTGGGTGAACAGGTGCCACTCGGCCCGGATGGTTATCCCCAATTCATGCAACAACTGGCAGACGCATTCGCCCAGTGTCGCTGATCGCCTGCTGAGCCTCTCATCCGGAGGGACTATACTGACCTCCAGCATCTGACATGGAGTGTCCGGTATGAAATGGTTGTTGATCCCGGCTTGCACGTTGGCGCTATGTTGCGCCAACGTGCAGGCTTCGCGTCTTTCCGAATATATTGCCAGTCCGGACCTGCGGGCCAAGCTGCAGGAAGTGTATGGTGGTCGGGCCATCCAGCGGGCCGAGGCATTTTCTCGCCTGCTCACCCCCAGAGCGGGTACAACCGACCAGCAGAAGATCGAGCTGGTGAACAACTACTTCAACAATCTGACCTACAGCGAGGATCCCAAGCTGTGGGGGGATGAGGATTACTGGGCCAATCCGCTGGAGTTCATCGGTGCCCGGGGTGGGGATTGCGAGGATTACAGCATCTCCAAGTACTACACCCTGATGGAGCTGGGGGTGGATGAGAAGAAGCTGCGGCTGGCCTACGTCAAGGCGGTGCGTTACAACCAATTCCACATGGTGACGCTCTACTTCCCGACGCCCAAGGCTGATCCACTGGTGCTCGACAACATCAACAGCCGGATCCTGCCAGGCAGCAAGCGAACCGATCTCATCCCCGTTTACAGTTTCGATGCCAAAAGCATCTGGATAATGAAGTCACGGCGGGAAGGGACGCTGGCGGGGAGTGCCGATCGGTTGGCGCAGTGGACATCGATGAAGACCCGTTTCTCCAGCGAGCAACTGCGCTCCCCTCGTCGTCAGTTATAGCTTGCCCGCCGCCTTCAACTCATCGAAATATTTCGCCGCGCCCGGATGCTGTTCAATACTCAGCACCGGGCCGGTTTTATTGCGTGCCCGGTGAAACATATTGGCGTAGCCATAAGTCTGCTCATTGAACTTGGTCTGCTGGGTCAGCATGGCCTTGGTCAGACGATAGACAGACTCTTCCGGCATGGTGGCATTGGTAACCAGGGTGGCGGCAATGGCAAAGGTGGGCGTCGCCTTCAGATTGCCGGGGTAGATGCGGGCAGGCACCTGACTGCGTTGGTAATATTTGACCCCCTTGAGTAGCTGATCCCGGGTGGCCCCATCGATGGGGAGGAAACTGACTGCGCAACGTTTGGCGGTGTCGAGCACAATCCGGTTAGGGTGTCCCATCACCAGTGCAAATGCGTCGATCTGCTTGCTGCAGAGCGCATCCGGCAGGTTGGCCATGCTCTTCAGATCGAGATCCTGCTCTTTCGCTCCCAAGATGTTGAAGAGGGTCAGCGCCGTCTGGCGGGTTCCCGAGCTCTTCAACCCCATGTCGATGGGGGCGAGCTTGAGCTGTTCCAGTGAAGTGATATCGCCATCGGCACGGATCACTATGGTGAAGGGCTCGGCATGGGTGGCAAACAGGGCGCGCAGCTCAGGTTGCGGCTGGGTGGTAAAAGGGCCCAAGCCCTGGCTTGCCTGATATAGCCAGTCTGATTGCACCATGGCGTAGGAGGTCTCGCCACTCTTCAGCCGCTTCAGGTTTTCTATTGAACCCGATGAGCTTTGCAATGTGCACGCAAGTTGCTCATCGACCTCATGGGCCAGACGGCAAAACTCTTTGATTATCTGGTGATAAATCCCCTGCTCACCCCCGGTGGTGATAGTCACGGTTTCAGCCATCAGGCCGGGTTGCCACAGCAGGGGCAACAGCATGGCGAGCTTCTTCATGATTGCGCCTCCTTGGCATAACCATCGATACCCCAGGTCCGCAGTTTGTCGATGTCGCGACACTCTCCCGATTCTGCCAGCAGGGTATAACCGGCGGCATGCATGGTTTGGGAGAGCAGATTCCAGTAGAGCGGTTCATCGGTCAGCTGACAGCTGATAAAGATGGGATTGAGCGGGTCAAGTTGATTGAAGGTATCCGCATTGAGGGGAATGGCGCTGAAGGCGAGCTCACACCCCTGTTCCTGCAACGCGGCCAAGGTAGACTGGCCGTGGGCGGGGAATGTGGCTACATCCCAGCGCCAATCCAGAGTTTTTCCTCGCCCCTGGCTTAGCATAGGGGCGATCTCGGACCATTGCGGGTGATTGAGCAGGGAGAGGGGCAGCAAGACCCCTTCTATATGAGAGTGCTGCCACTGTTGCAGGGCGCTCTGGATGGTTGCGAGATCGCTGTCGGCACCGAGGGGTTGGCTGGGCAAGAAACGCTGATAGAGCGCGATCTCCCCTTGTGTGGAGACAAATTTTTGCAGTTGCCCGCCTTCCGGCAGTGGGCTCACTCCTTGCAGCGGCTGTGGGGTTGTCAGTGGCAGCTGTTTTCCCAGCTGGGTGATTTTGAGTCGTTGTTGCAGCAGATCCCGTTTGCGTTCGGAAACCAATTGGTTGATGGAAAGTGCCACTTCTTTGAGGTCTTGCAACCAGGGAGTGGGCAGGGTGCTGTTGAACTGGTGTTTGCGGATACGGATCAGCTGCAGGTTGATCTGCTCCAGGGGCTGCAGCAGGCGTTTGCACACCAGGGAGATGATCAGGGTAAATACGACGAGGCCCGCCAGCAGCGCCAGACCGGTGCGACTGATGGCATTCCACAGATGTTGATAGGCGTAGCCGCTATGTCCTTCAAGGGTCAGAGTGCCCAGCATGCGCCAGCCATCGGTCAACTCTTGCTCAATCTTGACGGGGGGCATGCCGATAACCGAGGGAAGCCAGCCGGGGACATTTTGCTGGGTAGAGTGGAATACCTTCTGAAACAGCAACTGGCCATCAGGATCGATCAGGGTGACCGAGCTGACGAAGCCGCCGTCGAACATGGCATTGACAATGGTCTCGGCCAGCACATTGTCGTCATTGAGCAGGGTTCCTTGCAGCACCAGCCCGAGAGCGGTGATGGCGGTTTCCAGGTTGGCTGACATCTGGTCGAGGATGGATTGGCGGACCGTCGTGACTTCCAGTGCAAACAGCAGCGCTGCACCGATCAGGAACAGGACGACAATTATTCTGATTAACAGTTTTGCTAACGACATATCCACTCCATGGAAAAGTTATCGCAACATTTTAGGTTTCTATTCAGTAGCGAATCCGACCCGGTTCTTAAAAATAGGAAAAAATGGTTAAAAAAGACGATCATTTCTGCCCATCCGGGCAGGTTATGCATAAAATGTGAGGTTCATGCAGATTGTGATGAACTATTTGTAACTATTTGTGTCCAACAAACAGTTTTATACGGTTTTGTCACAACTGACATCGCAACTCACACTCTTTAGATCTAAATACAGGATAGCGGATGAAACGTCTCCGTCCCTTGGTAGTACAGGCTGCCAATTGGGAACCACCGGTTCCCCGCAAACACTTTTACGCCATGCTGATGCTGACGGCCATGACCCTGTCAGCAGTGGCATTATTGCCAGCTCCGGGTGACATCCTCGAGCGGCCGCTGCGTCTTGAGTTGCCCATTGATACCGCAGGTACGGCAACCAACGAAAACAACACCGACTTTAACGAAATTCCCGATCACGAACTGGTTGATCAGAGTGCGCCGGATGACGACATCCCGGTCGACACCACCCCCCAGTGGCAGGATTACCGGGTCCGCAACGGCGAAAACCTGACCGCTATTTTTAACAATCTCGGTCTATCCACCACCACCCTCTACAAGGTGCTGGACGCGGACAACAAGAACTATCTGGCGCGCCTCAAGCCGGGCCAGAATATCGAGCTGCTGATCGATCAGGACAACATCCTGCAGCAACTCAAAATCCGCCTGAACATCAAGCAGACGCTGGTGATGGCGCGCAGCGATGATGCCTATACCGCCTCCATGATTAATGAGAAGGTCGAGTGGCAACCGCAGCGTTACAACGGCGTGATCAACGGCAGCTTCTATGTCAGTGCCCGCAATGCGGGGATTCCGGCCAACCATATCCAGAAAATTGCCAACCTGTTCCAGTGGCGAATGAATTTCGCCAAGGATCTGCAGAAGGGCGACAAGTTCAAAGTGCTGGTACGCCAGGAGACGGTGGAAGGCAAGAGCACTGGCAACAGCCAGCTGCTGGGTGTGGAAGTGACCAGCCAGGGCAAGACGGTGTCGGCCTGGCTCTCCGATGACGGCAACTACTACGACGGTCAGGGCAACAGTCTGGAGCGCGGATTCCGCCGCTACCCGACCCACAGCCGCTATCGGATCAGCTCCAATTTCAACCCGGCGCGCAAACATCCGGTAACCGGTATGGTGCGTCCTCACGAGGGCACTGACTTTGCGGTGCCGGTGGGCACGCCAGTGCTGGCGACTGGCGATGGTGTCGTCCAGAAGGCAACCAGCCACCCGCTGGCGGGCACTTATATCGTCATCAAGCATGGCCGTACTCTCTCTACCCGTTATCTGCACCTGAGCAAGCTGCTGGTCAAAACCGGTCAGCGAGTGAAGATGGGCGACAAGATCGGCCTCTCCGGCAACACAGGTCGCTCGACCGGTGCTCACCTGCACTACGAGCTGCGGATCAACAACCGCCCGGTCAATGCCATGACCGCCAAGCTGCCGATGGCTGAACCGCTCAGCGGCAAGGAGCGTCGTCAGTTCCTTGCCAAGGTGAAGAGCTACCGCAAGGAGCTGGCCGCGGGTTGATTCCTGTCGCCACAGCCTGAAATGAAAGGCCCCGCCAGATTGGCGGGGCCTTTTTACATGCGCAGTGAGGGTTAGTAACCCTTGTCGAAGTCGATCTTGCCATCCAGTGGCTGGCCATCGATAAAGCGGATGTAGTTGCGCACAAAGATCTGGGCTACATCATCCGGGAAGCTGTAGGCGCTGTTGTGGGGGGTGACGATGAGGTTGGGTTGGCCCCACAGTGGACTGTCGGCGGGAAGCGGCTCCTGCTCGAACACATCCAGCACCGCCATCGCCAGCTTGCCGGTACGCAGTGCGGTGAGCAAATCGCCCGAGTGCACGGCGCTGCCACGACCGACGTTGAACAGGATGGCGCCCGGTTTGCAGTGTTCGAAGCGGGCGGCATTGAACAGATGACGGGTATCGCGGGTGGCTGGCAGCACGCTGACGATAACATCGGCCTGCGCCAGCATCTTGTTGAGCGCAGGCAGTTGATAAACTTGATCAAACCCGGCCCGCTCCCGACCGCTGCGGCTGATGCCCAGCACCTTCATGCCAAAATGTTTGCCGGTGTGGGCGATATGCTGGCCAATGCTGCCGGTCCCCAGGATCAGCATGGTGCGCCCCTTGAGGCCCTGATAGGGGTGACTCTGCCACAGTCGCTGTTTCTGCTGTTCCCGATAAAGGGGAATTTGGCGCATCAGGCTGAGCAGATGACCAAAGACATACTCGCTCATCAGCGGGCCGAAGATGCCGCGGACATTGGTGAGCTGGTAGTCGCGGCGACTGTCAGGGTCGAGCAGCACATCGACTCCCGCATAGGTGGACTGGAACCAGCTCAGCTTGTTGGCTTTGGGCAGCAGCGGTTTGGCACGGGCCGGTTCGGCCATCAGAATATGGGCTTCGCCGATCAGCTTCTCGGCATCGCTCTGGTTATCGGCTCGCAGAATGCGCAGATGGGGGAGATTGGCGGCCTTGAGCAGCCGTTCGTAGTGAGCATTATCCTGGCTGAGCAAAAGAAGGGTACGTTGGCTCATACTCTTGTTCCTTATCAGAATTTGCGGCGCAACAAGATGCCGCTCTCGACCCATCTTACCTGACTTCATATCGCAACATAGCCGACCAGGGCGCTTTTTCGTTTTCGCCGCGCCCCTCGTGGGCTACAATCTGCCCCACATTTTGCAAAGGATCCGACTCCAGTGTTTGGTGACAAGTTTTATAAGCGACTGGCCGAGCTACAGCCTTGGCAACAGACCGTCTACACCCTGGCGCTGGCAGAGCGCATGTACCCCAACTATGCCCTGTTCTGTCAGGCTTCCGGCTTTGGCAATGCTGGTGCTTTCCGGCATGCGCTGGATCAGATGTGGGTCTACCTCACCGTCAAGGGATCCCGGGTCAATCTGGGTGCCATTCTCGAAGAGTTCGAGTCTCACATTCCGGATCCCCGCAAGTTTGAATCCTACGGTGCCTATCCCGCGCTGGATGCCTGTGTTGCGCTGGGCTGCGCCTACAACTCGGTGATCTGCCGGGTCGGCGAAGAGGCCAACGATGCCAGTCATGCCTCAGTCGGTACTGTGGCCGGTTTTATCGAGCTGCTGGAAGAGCGGGATCTGACCGAAGAGGAGCTCTACGAGCACGAGTACATGGAAGCCGAGCTGGAGTTCCAGGTTGAACTGCTCAAGCGGGTTGCTCATGAGCGCGACAGCGAGCGTATTTTGGCCATCAGAGTATTCGCCTCTCAGGATGGCGTCTCCAATATCGGGATCAGCCTGGAAGAGTAATCCTCTGCGGCTCCTGATCGGAAAAAGCTCCCGTTCGGGAGCTTTTTTTATGCCTGAAATTGTTCAGCAGCTTATGCCTGCTCTTCGGTGAGGGGTCTGACGCTCAGCACCGGGGCCGCGTCGATTTCGTCTGCATTCATCATGGATGAGATGCGTTGCAGGGAGGAGAGCAGCAGGGTCTGTTCCCACGCTTCCAGCGCCTGAAAACGCTGGATGAAGCGCTCTTGCAGCGGGGTCGGGGCCTGGGCCAGCAGGGCGCGGCCTGCGTCAGTCAGTGTCGCGTGAACCTTGCGCTTGTCGGTATTGCTGCGAACGCGCTGCACCAGTTGGCGGCTCTCCAATCGGTCCATGATGGTGGTGGCGGTGGCCTGGCTCATGTTGGTGTGATCGGCCAGCTGACGCATGGAGATCTGTCCCAACTCATCGATCCCTTTGAGCAGCAAGAGTTGCGGGGAGGTGAGCCCGGCTTCTTTGATCAAGCGCCTGGAGTGCATGTCGATGGCACGAATAATCTGGCGCAGGGCGACCAGCACTTCATCATGTTTTTCCATGGGGTGTGCGTCATTGGAGGGCTATGGAGAGGGGCAAAATTTTCCGCCTAATTCGTCACAAGGTCAATATGGTTTTTGCTGTAATAATTTCTGCTCTAACTAATTTTGTGTTAGGTTGACGGGCATTTCACGGAATTCACCCTGACATTTGAGGAGCGAAATGATGAATGACGAGCTGGATATCAAGTCTCTGGTGGCCGAGTTACGTGTGGTCAGAGTGCGCTATGAACTGCCTGATACCTCGGCATTTGTGCGCTATCAGCCTGCCTATGATGAAGACCCCAACAACCTCAAGGTACACCACTATGATGGTGAGTTACCCCTCTCTTGCAGTGAGACAGGTACTTTCAACCTAAAGGAGTTGGTGAATGAATTACGCTACGCCTATGTGCTGGTGCACCTCTTTCCTGACGAAAGTGCCATGAACTTCTATCTGACCGGCCTCGATACCGGCCTGGCCCAGCTGGAGTTCATTGGTGGCTCTTACGACTTCAACCGCCTCTGGATCACCAGCGGTATCTCCAATCTGGGCGTCCCCATGGCCATCTTCCTTGGCAAGCGTCACGCCGTGAATGGCCAGCCCTCGGTTTCGCTGGTGGATCACCGCGAACAAGCGGCTGGCAAACTGGTCTATCGCGCCATCGGCGGGGCCGGTGATCATGTGGGCGAAGACTTTTTCAACAACGACTAAGGAGGCTGGATGCGAGCAAGCAAAGGGCTATTGAAAGGCCTCAATCCCACCATGGCCATGACGGCCCTCACCGTGATCACCCTGTTTTTGCTTTTTGGCGTATTTGTTCCCGATACCGCGGCCGCCTGGTTTGTCGGTGCCAAGGATCAGATTATTGCCGGGTTCAAGTGGTACTACATTCTGGTGGTCGCCCTGTTCCTGCTCTTCGCTGTCTACCTGATGTTCAGCCGTTTTGGCAGCATCCGGCTGGGTGACGACGACCAGGTACCGGAGTTCGGCTACTTCGCCTGGTTCTCCATGCTCTTTAGCGCAGGCATGGGTATCGGTCTGGTGTTCTGGAGCATCGCCGAGCCGATGAACCATCTACAGGGCAATCCGTTCATTTCCGAAGGGATGACCCCGGAAGCGGCCCAGATCGCCATGCGCCTCACCTTTTTCCATTGGGGCCTGCACCCTTGGGCCATCTATGTGATCGTCGGCCTGTCACTGGCCTTTTTCAGCTATCGGCGCAAGTTGCCGCTGGCGATCCGCTCTGTGCTTTACCCTATCCTCGGCGAGCGGATCTACGGCTTCTGGGGCCATGCGGCCGATGTACTGGCCGTGTTCGGCACCGTCTTCGGGGTGGCGACTTCCCTTGGACTGGGTGTCTCCCAGATGAATACCGGCCTCAACCAGATGTTTGGTATGGCGGTGTCGCAGTCCAACCAGCTCTGGCTGATTGGCGGCATCAGCCTGATCGCCACCCTCTCGGCGGTTTCCGGGGTCGGGCGCGGAGTGAAGCTCCTCTCCGAGCTCAATATCTGGCTGAGTGTTTTCGTGCTCGAGCTCTTTCTGGTGCTGGGGCCGACTACCTATATCCTCAACGCCTATGTACAGAACATCGGTGATTACCTGCAGAACATCGTCAAACTGAGCTTCTGGACCAACACCGAGGCCAACGGCACTTCGGCCTGGCAGTCGAGCTGGACTGCGTTTTACTGGGGTTGGTGGATTGCATGGGCGCCGTTTGTCGGCATGTTTATCGCCCGCATCTCCAAGGGGCGTACCATTCGCGAGTTTGTGCTCGGTGTGCTGCTGGTACCCTCGCTGCTCGGCATGTTCTGGCTCACCGTGTTTGGCGGTACGGCGATGAATCTGGAGCTGTTTGGCGGTGGTGGCGTGGTCGCTGCGGTCAATCAGGATGTGACGCAGGCGCTCTACAAGACGGTCGAGCTGCTGCACTGGGATACCTTCGGCTGGATCGCCAAGGCCGTGTTGACCCTGCTCATCTGCACCTACTTCATCACCTCCAGTGACTCGGGCACGCTCGTGATTACGACCCTGCTCTCCATCGGTGATCAGGAGCCGCCGGTACTGCACCGCGCCGTATGGGGTCTTGGGCAGGGGCTGGTTGCCGCTATCCTGCTGGTCTCCGGCGGCCTGGCAGCCTTGCAGGCGGCCAGCATCATAGCCGCGCTGCCCTTCTCGGTGATCATGTTGGCGATGTGCTATTCGCTGATGCTGGGGCTCAAGCAGGAGAGTCAGCGCCAGTTCGAGTATCGCCAGAACCTCAAGCGCCACGATGGCTCATCCCATATGAGCCTGATGGAGCGAATTGGTCCGGCATAACCGCACCAGCAGGGGTTAGCGCCCCTTTACATATAAACTTGGATGCAAAACGGCCGCCCTGGCGATGCTCTCCTTGCGGAGCTCATCATCAGGGCGGCCGTCTGTTATGGGGCCGAGGTTACTCTTCGATAAAGGTCCACTCATCCTTGACCCGGCTGATGGCATCGGTCCGCTTTTTGGCGAGCTGCTCCTTGATTTCTTCCCCTTTGTAACCGGCCGCCACTATCTCTTTCACCGGCACCGCCTGGGCGGCAGCCAGCGCTTCGGCCACATAGTCCGGCTCGGCATAGACCCGCTCCTCGAAACCGGTACGGCCATGGAAGTCGGCGCGGCAGGCATCAAGAAGCTGGGCAAAGCGCTCGGGGCGGCGCCAGGCATCAGCCTTGTCGAACACCTTGAGCAGGGTGGCGGGCTTGAGCTCAAAGGCGATATGGATGTGGGTGTGCAGATCGCTCACCAGCAGCGCCAGATCCCGGCACTCATTTGGTACCCGGAACCGCTCGCACAGAGCGCGAATAAGCGGCAGCCCTTTCTGGCCGTGACCGTGATGGCTTGGCCAGAACTCCTTGGGGGTCACTCCCTTGCCAAGGTCGTGGCAGAGGGCGGCAAAGCGGACGGTCAATTCCGGGGAGATCCGGCACGCCTGCTCCAGCACCATCAGGGTGTGGATGCCGGTGTCGATCTCCGGGTGCCACTTGGCCGGGGCGGGGACGCCAAACAGCGCATCAATCTCTGGGAACAGCGCTTTCAGGGCGCCGCACTGGCGCAGCACCTCGATAAAGATCTGCGGGGTCGGCCCCAGCAGCACTTTTTCCAGCTCCTTCCAGACTCGCTCCGGCGTGAGGTGGGCCAGCTCGCCAGCGGCCGTCATCTCGCTCATCAGGGTGAGGGTCTCCGGCGCTATGGTAAAGCCCTGAGCGTGGAAGCGGGCGGCGAAGCGGGCGACCCGCAGGATGCGCAGCGGATCTTCGGCAAAGGCAGGGGAAACGTGGCGCAGCAGCCGTTTTTCCAAATCCTCGATGCCGCCGTAGGGATCGTGGAGCTGGCCCTGATCATCTTCGGCGATGGCGTTGATGGTGAGATCCCGGCGTAGCAGATCCTGCTCCAGCGTCACATCGGGGGCGGCGTGGCAGACAAAGCCGGTGTAGCCCTGACCCTGTTTGCGTTCGGTACGGGCGAGGGCATACTCCTGCTGGGTTTTGGGGTGAAGAAACACGGGAAAGTCGCGGCCGACCTGGGTAAAACCCAGCGCCAGCATCTGTTCCACGGTGGCACCGACCACCAGATGATCCCTGTCGCCCTGCGGCAATCCCAGCAGGCGATCCCGCACTGCGCCCCCAACCAGATAAGTCTGCAAACCGTCTCTCCCGTCATCAATCGTGGGGCCGAGTATATCGTCTTTGTTACCGCTTTGCTGCCTGACCACCACCTGGCCGCAGCGCCAGTCAGCGCGGCTTTGACTTGGGCGTGACGAGGCCTTACGCTGCCGCACCAGACAGCTGGCGCTGTGCTGCGGGATGACTTTATGCCCGCTCAGGCCAGATGAGCCGAAGGAACCGCAGAGTTCCCCTTATATCAACGACATGAGAACAACGTGAATCAATCAACCTTCGCAAGCCGGGTTCTGGAGTGGTACGAGCTTCATGGCCGCAAAACCCTGCCCTGGCAGCAGGAGAAGACCCCTTACCGGGTCTGGGTCTCGGAGATCATGCTGCAGCAGACCCAGGTCGCCACAGTCATCCCCTATTACCAGCGTTTTATGGCGCGCTTCCCCGATGTGGTGGCGCTGGCCGATGCCCCTGTCGATGAGGTGCTGCACTACTGGACCGGGCTTGGCTACTACGCCCGGGCCCGCAACCTGCACAAGGCGGCCCAGCAGATCCGCGATCACCACCATGGCCTCTTTCCCGAGCGCTTTGACGAGGTGATGGCGTTGCCGGGGATTGGCCGCTCAACCGCCGGGGCCGTGCTGTCGCTCTCTCTGGGTCAGCCCCACGCCATCCTTGATGGCAACGTGAAGCGGGTACTCACCCGCTGGCTGGCGTTGCCGGGCTGGCCCGGCCAGAAACAGGTGGAGAACGAGCTGTGGGAGATCGCCATTCGGCTCACCCCCAAGCTGGGTGTGGCGCAATACAATCAGGCGATGATGGATATCGGGGCCACTATCTGCTCCCGCAGCAAGCCAGCCTGTGATCGCTGTCCGGTGCGGGCCGATTGCCAGGGGCTGTCGCAAGGCAAGCCTACCGCTTATCCCAACAGCAAGCCCAAGAAGAGCATTCCGGCCCGCGATGGCATCATGCTGCTGATCCGTCACGGTGATGAGCTGCTGCTGGAGAAGCGGCCGCCACAGGGGATCTGGGGCGGGCTCTACTGCTTCCCGCAGGTGGCCTCGCTGGCGGAGGTGGATGGTCTGCTGGCATCCCTCGGCCTGAGCCATCACGGTTATCGTGAACTGGCCGGTTTTCGCCATACCTTCAGCCACTTCCATCTCGATATTCAGCCGCTGCTGATTGACATTGATGAGGCGCAGCCGCTGCGGCTCATGGAAGCAGATAACCGACTCTGGTATAACTTACGCCATCCTGCCGAGGTGGGGCTGGCGGCCGCCACGGCCCGTCTGCTCGCCTATCCAGAGTTACAACCATAGAGGTCAACATGAGCCGTACTGTATTTTGCCAACGCCTGAAAAAAGAGGGCCCGGGTCTGGATTTCCAACTCTATCCCGGTGAGCTCGGCAAGCGGATTTTTGACAACATCAGCAAGGAAGCCTGGGCCGAGTGGCAGAAGAAGCAGGTGATGCTGATCAACGAGAAAAAGCTCAACATGATGAATCTTGAGCATCGCCAACTGCTGGAAAAAGAGATGGTCAGCTACCTGTTTGATGCAGGTGAAGTGCAGATCGAAGGTTACACCCCGCCTGCCCAGTAAGCTCTCCGGCTGTTGTACGTGTGAACAGGTGCGGGAATGGCGCCACACTGGCGCGACCGCTCCTGAAGTCGCAGCAAATGAATGATGGGCAGCTCTGCTGCCCGGTTTGAGGATCCTATGGGCCGAATTTTTTGGCTGCTGTGCACCCTGCTGTTTCTCTCTGCCTGCTCATCTTCCCCCAAGCCCAGCGGGAGTGAGGATGACGATCTGGTCAACGGCAAGGACATCCGCGGTTTTGAACACATGATCAGCGCGCTCTCCCATAACGTGAACGAGATATGGGGGCGGGAGGCGCTGTTTGCGGGCAAGTATGACTACGTCAAATACACGGATCAGTACAAGAGCCGGGCCCACATCGACTTCTCCAGCGGCCATATCATGGTCGAGACGGTATCTGGCATCGATCCCCGTGCTCACCTGCGTCGTGCCATTGTCGAGACCCTGCTGACACCGGACGATCCGGCCGAAGTGGATCTTTACTCCGACCGGGAGATCATGCCCGGCGGCGAGCCTTTCCTCTACGGTCAGGTGCTGGACAATCAGCGCCAGCCAATCCGCGCCTCCTGGCGCGCCGAGCGTTATGCCGATTACCTGCTCAACACGGCGATGAAGAAGCGCACTCTGGGTATTCGCACCATCTTCTTCGTCGATATTCCCATGGTGGCCAACCATGAAGATCGACGGGGCTACAAGTATGCGGGGATCATCCGGGAAGCGTCGCGCAAATACGGCGTGCCGGAGAGCCTGATCTATGCGGTGATCAAGACCGAGAGCAGCTTCAACCCCTATGCGGTGAGCCATGCCAACGCTTATGGCCTGATGCAGGTGATCCCGGCTACCGCCGGTCGTGACGTCTATGTGCGGGTCAAGGGCAAGAACGGCCAGCCGACCCGGGAGGAGCTGTTCAACCCGGCCTACAACATCGATGTCGGTACCGCCTATCTGCACCTGTTGCAGACCGTCTATCTGGCGGATATCGAGGATCCGCGCTCCCGTCGTTATGCGGTGATCTCCGCCTATAACGGTGGTGCGGGCGGGGTACTTAATACCTTCTCCAGCGATCGCAAGGCGGCGCCGGGCCGGATCAACCGGCTCTCCCCCGAGGCGGTCTATCAGGTGTTGACCGAGCAACATCCCAAAGAGGAGGCGCGCCGTTACCTCTACAAGGTCAATCAGGCCGAGAAGGGGTTCAAGAGAGCCTTTGCCAGTCGGGCCGGTTAAGCGGTGATGCTGGGTTAACCATGCAAAAGGGCACTTGATATCAAGCGCCCTTTTAACGTCTGGCCCGTTCGTCGTTGAATTGGCCTTATTTGGCGATAAAGCCACCCTTGGTCTGCGGGGCCGCGCCCACTTTCTCCAGGGTTTTCACTTCCACTTCGGTCTTGTTCCAGCTGTGGTCCACTTCACCACGGATGCGGATCTGATCATCCGGGCCCACTTCGGTGCCACGCCACACATCCTGATCCACTTCGACCTCCACTTCACCGCTGGCATCGCGGAACAGATAGTTCTCGCCGCCCAGGTGCTTGACCAGTTTCCCTTCCAGGGTGGCCCAGCTGTCATCGGCCAGATCTTTCAGCTGAGCAACGGAAACCTTGTTCTGCTCCTGCGGGCCGGTATAGGCCGCCATGGCAAAAGAGGAGACAGACATCAGGGTCAACAGTCCGATTACGCTTGCGCTTGCCTTGTTCATTTCATACTCCTGTCGTTGGTATGAGGGCATTGTGCCGGGGGGGGCGTGAAACAAGCGTGAAAGAAATAGGCTGGTGTGATTGTCTGTTTTGTGAGCGCAAGCGATTTCATCGGTGGTGGAACATGTGTGATTTCATCTGGAACTGTAATCTGTCGCCTTCACCAGAAGTCAGTGGCAGCAGACTCTTCCCATGCCTGTCGCCACTCGAGGAGAAGTCCGCAGGTCTCACCTGCTTAATTGAAGAGCATAACAATATGAAAAAATGGCTTGTTTGTTTATTGGGGTTAATGGCATTGACCGCGCAAGCGGCAGAAGGACGCCAACCTTTTTCCCGGGTTGTGATGTTTGGTGACAGCCTCTCCGACACCGGCAAGATGTACAAAAAGATGCGGGGGTATCTCCCCTCCAGCCCACCCTACTTCAACGGGCGCTTCAGCAACGGCCCGGTGTGGCTGGAGCAGTTGGGTGACGAGCGTTTCCCCGGTTTGGTCGTGGCCAACGAGGCGGAAGGCGGTGCAACCGCGGTGGCCTATAACCATCTGGGTGCTCTGAATGGCTGGCTCGGTTTCTGGTCCTGGGATCCCAAATATCAGGTGATCAACAATCTCGATTACGAGATCGATCAGTTCCTGAAAAAGGACAAGTTCCGCCCCGATGATCTGGTGGTGATCTGGGTCGGTGCCAACGACTATCTGGCCTATGGCTGGAACACCGAGCGGGATGCGGATCGGGTGATCGATACCATCCGGCTGGCATCCAACCGGTTGGTGCTCAACGGCGCGCAGCAGATCCTGCTGTTCAACATCCCGGATCTGGGGCAGACCCCGTCAGCCCGCAGCATGAAGGTGGTGGAGAAGGTGCGCCATGTGGCCAGCTACCACAACCAGAAGTTGCAGAACCTCACTCGCGAGCTGGCTCCCCTTGGCATCGTGAAGCTGTTCGAAGTGGACAAGCAGTTTGACGAGATGATGCGCGATCCTCAGCAGTTCGGGCTGAGTGACACAGAACACGCCTGCTACGGTGGTGGCTATACATGGAAGCCGTTCTCCGGCAGCGCCGCCGAGGTGGCTGCGACCCCGGTTTTGAGTGTCTCCGAAAGAGTGGCTATTGCCGGTAACCCGATCCTGGCGCAGGCGGTGGTGAGCGGGCAGGCAAAAGGGCGAGCAGCGACTCTCAACTGCGATGAGCATATGTTCTGGGATCAGGTGCATCCGACCAAGACGGTGCACAAGGTATTGAGCCAGCGTGTTGCTGACTTTATCGATCAGCACTACGAGTTTGTTCGTCACTGATATCGCTTCGGGCCAGCATGTTGCTGGCCTTTTTCTCCTATCAGCCCTCATCTGTGCGTCTTTTTGCGTCACATTTAGTTCAAATAACAAACGTTTGTTGCTGTTTTTGTAACGTGGTTGCGTTAGAGTGTTTTTTGTTAATTGATATCAGTGACTTGAAAATAGGCTAACGTTGATATGCTGCGATCGCTTTTGGGTGGTTGCACCTATAAGACGAGGTGATATCAATCAACCTCCTCCTACATAAAGTTGCAGAGGCTCAAACATGAAAAAATCATTGATTACCTTGCTGGTTACCGGCTTGCTGGCGGCCAATGCCCAGGCTGCCGGTCAAGACAACACCTGGTATGGCGGTGCCAAACTGGGCTGGTCCAACTTCTACGGCATTGATGAAAGCAATGCCCTGACCCTTGGCAATGAGACCAACGATGCCTTGGGTGCAGGCGTGTTTGGCGGTTATCAGATCAACAAGAATCTGGGACTGGAGCTGGGTTACGACTACCTGGGCAAATATAAATACGACGCAGTGAAGAGCGGTGCAGCTTTTAGCGATGAGGTGACTGCGCAGCTGGCTCAACTGACCCTGAAACTGGGCTTCCCGGTTACCGATAATCTGGATCTGTATGGCCGTGTCGGTGGCGGTTATGGCTGGGCTGATACCAAGAGCGATGTCTACAAAGATGACAGCCGCTTTGTCATGGTCGGTGCACTGGGTGCCGAGTATGCGTTCAACCTCGACTGGGCAGCTCGCCTGGAGTATCAGTACACCACCCCGTATGGCAGCCGCGATGATACCGGTCTGAGAATGGATAATGGCCTGCTCTCGCTGGCAGCGGTTTATCGCTTTGGTCAGGTTGCCCCTGTGGCGCCCGCCCCGGCCCCGGAACCGGCTCCTGCACCTGTGATGGTTGAGAAGCAGTTCACCCTGAGCTCCGATGTGCTGTTTGACTTCAACAAGGCGACTCTCAAGCCAGAGGCCAGTCAGGCACTGGATAGCCTCTATAGCCAGATTGAAGAGGCGCGACCCAAGGATGGCGTGGCAACCGTAATTGGTCACACCGACCGTATCGGTTCCGATGCCTACAACCAGAAACTCTCCGAGCAGCGTGCCCAGACCGTTGCCAACTATCTGGTTGGTAAAGGGATTCCGGCCGCCAAGATCAATGTGGAAGGACGTGGTAAATCCTCACCGGTTACCGGCGACAGCTGCGTCAGCAAGTCCAAGCGTGAGCTGATCGTCTGCCTGGCTCCGGATCGCCGTGTTGATGTGAAAGTCGAAGGTGTCAGCGAGGTGCAGGAGTAATCTTTCACACTGAGCAGAGTTCCACTGGGGCTGGAATGAACAGCCCCTGTCGGAGCAAGAGAGACCAAAAAGCCAGTCAGTTGATCTGATTGGCTTTTTACATTGGCATTGCGGTCGGGCAGGGGACAAATCAGGAAGGGAGCGGCATCACCCGGTTGCGCCCCAGCTCCTTGGCCTTGTAGAGCAGCTTGTCGGTACGTTCGACCAGACAGTCTGCGCTCTCCTGACCGTTGAACTCACCCACGCCAAACGAGGCGGTGATGTGGTCGATGCGGCGGCCCGATTTGCGATCCAGAATCGACATCCGCTCGATAGCGCGGCGCATGCTTTCCGCCATCTGTCTGGCCAGCGCCAGCGAGCGATGGGGGACCAGCATGGCGAACTCCTCCCCACCCAGCCGATAGGCGGTGACCCCCTCCTTGCAGGCATCGCGCAGCCGTTTGCTGAAGGCGCGCAGTACCTGATCGCCGAGCAGGTGACCGTACTCGTCGTTGAAGTTCTTGAAGCGATCGATATCTGCGAGGATCAGCGAGAAGGGGTGCTGGCTGCGGATCAACCCCTCCAGCTCCAGATCGAAGGCGCGGCGGTTGAGCAGGTTGGTGAGGGCATCCTCGTTGGCCAGCTTGCGCGTCTCGTTGAGCGCGGCCCGCAGCTCTTTGATCTCTTTCTCCGCATTGCTGAGCTGGTTGCGAAAGTGCATGGTGGACATGCGCACATCCCGCGATTCGCGCACCAGCTCCCGCAGGATCCCCATGGTGTCTTCCAGGCTGAAGCCCTCGTCATCAATGCGGCTGAGCTTGTCAAAACTCTTGTCGAGCATCTCCTGAAACATGCCGGTATCGGAGATGGCGTCCTGCATGGAGTGGCCGAGCTCGTTGGCCATGGCGGCGAGGCTCAGTTTCATCGCCTCCATCTGCTTCTCGTCCTGAGCGGCCAGATACTGGTGATAGAGCCGCTCGCAGGTGGTGAGCGAGCAGGTTCCCTGCATTTTGACTGCCTGATCAATCGCCTGGTTGAGCTCGGGCATGCTGGCCGAGACATAGTTGTACCACAGGTGGTAATTGTCCGGCGTCGTGGGGATCTGGTACTTGATCATCAAGGGGACCGCCTGTTTGAGATAGGCGGCGGATTGGGCAAATGTGTCCTTACTCATGAGTTCTGTGTCTCATCATGCCAGCGAACTGAAGATAGTATGACAGAGAGATTGGCCAAAAGGCAGCCGATGGATGCCATTCGCCCCCCCCTCCGATATAATGGCACCGTTACCACCTACCCTAAGGCCTGCTTATGTCTCAAAAAGATCCTTTCCTCGAACGCGAGGCCGAAAAATACGATAACCCCATCGCCAGTCGCGAGTTGATCCTGGAACTCATCAAGGGCCATGAAAAGCCCATGTCCCGTGAAGAGTTGGCCAAGGTCCTCAAGCTGAAAGATGAAGAGCCGTTGGAAGCCTTGCGTCGTCGTCTGCGCGCCATGGAGCGTGATGGACAACTGGTATTCACTCGCAACCAATGTTATGCCCTGCCGGATCGCCTGAATCTGGTCAAAGGTTATGTAATCGGCCACAAGGATGGCTTCGGTTTTCTGCGTCCGGAAGGTGGTGGTCCGGATCTGTATCTGAACAACCGAGAGATGCAACGCCTGATGCATGGCGATTACGTGCTGGTTCAGCCGACCGAGATCGACCGCAAGGGTCGTCAGGAAGCGCGTCTGGTGCGCCTGCTCAAGTCCCGTGAGGCAGACATTGTCGGCCGTTACTTCGTCGAGAATGGCGTTGGTTTCGTGGTGCCGGATGACAGCCGTATCGGCCAGGACATCATCATCCCGGAAGGTGAAAACAAAGGGGCTCGCCAGAGCCAAGTCGTGGTTGTGCGCATTAACCAGCGCGCCACCTCCCGCATCAATGCCGTCGGCACCGTCCTGGAAGTGCTGGGCGAGAACATGGCGCCGGGCATGGAGATCGAAATTGCCCTGCGTACCCACGGCATTCCGCACACCTGGCCGGAAGAGGTGACCAAAGAGGTTGCCGGTCTAGGCGAGCAGGTGCCGGAGAAAGCCAAAGAGGGCCGCATCGACCTGCGCGCTCTGCCGCTGGTGACCATCGACGGGGAAGACGCCCGTGACTTCGATGACGCCGTCTTCTGTGAAGCCAAGCGTGGTGGCGGCTGGCGCCTGTGGGTGGCCATTGCTGACGTTTCCGCTTACGTGAAGCCCGGCACGGCGCTGGATGCCGAAGCCTATCAGCGCGGCAACTCCGTCTACTTCCCCGAGTTCGTGGTGCCCATGCTGCCGGAGGTGCTCTCCAACGGCTTGTGTTCCCTGAACCCGCAAGTTGACCGTCTCTGCATGGTGTGCGAGATGACCATCTCCGCCGCTGGTCGCATGTCCGGCTACAAGTTCTACGAAGCGGTAATGAACTCTCACGCCCGTCTGACCTACACCAAGGTGGCGGCGATCCTCGATGGCGATCCCAAGCTGCGTCAGCAGTATGATCCGCTGGTGGGCCATATCGAGGAGCTCAACAACCTCTACAAGGCGCTCAAGCATGCCCGCCATCAGCGTGGCGCGGTGGAGTTCGAGAGCGAGGAGACCCGCTTCATCTTCAACGCCCAGCGCAAGATCGACCGCATCGTGCCGCTGGTGCGCAACGACGCCCACAAGATCATCGAAGAGTGCATGATCCAGGCGAACGTGGCTGCTGCTCGTTATATCGAGAAAAACGAAGCTGCCGCCCTGTTCCGTGTCCACGACCGTCCGGGCGAAGAGCGTCTGACCGGTTTTCGTGACTTCCTGGCCGAATTGGGTCTGGAGCTCAAAGGCGGCCTCGAGCCCGAGCCGAAAGACTTTGCCGAGCTGGCCGCCAAGTTTGAGGGACGCCCGGATGCGGAGCTGCTCTCCACCATGCTGCTGCGCTCCATGCGTCAGGCCATCTATCAGGCCGACAACATCGGTCACTTCGGTCTGGCGTTGAAGTCCTACGCGCATTTCACCTCGCCGATCCGTCGCTACCCCGACCTCATCTTGCACCGGGCGATCAAGTATCAGACTGCCAAGGAGCAACAGGGCAACCTGCGCCACAAGTGGACCCCGAGCGGTGGTTATCACTACCAGCTGGAAGAAGTGGACCCGATGGGCGAGCACTGCTCCATGACCGAGCGCCGTGCCGACGATGCCACTCGCGACGTGGCCGACTGGCTCAAGTGCGAGTACATGCTGGATCACGTGGGTGACGAGTTTGACGGCGTCATCGCCAGCGTCACCGGCTTTGGTTTCTTCGTCCGTCTGGCGGAGATCCACATCGACGGTCTGGTGCACGTCAGCACCCTCACCAACGACTACTACCAGTTTGATCCCCTGCACATGCAGCTGATTGGCGAGAACTTCCGCCGTCGCTACCGTCTGGGTGACAAGGTGCGGGTCAAGGTGATGGGCGTGAACCTGGACGATCGCAAGATCGACTTCGTGATGGTGGAAGAGCCGCTCAAGGCCACCGGCAAGAACGCCAAAGAGATGGCGCGCAAACAGGCCGAGATCAAGAAAGAGAAGGCCAAGAGCGCCCAGCGCCACGAAAAACGTAAAGAGGGCAAGGATCACGGCAAATCCGACAAGGGTGGCCGCGCCAAACCGAGCAACAGACGACCGAGCAAAAAGGCTCGCGATAAGGTGAAGGCCAAGGGGTAAGCCCTCGGCCTATGGCTTGGGTCCGGCGATCCGGGCTGAGGTAGTAAGGGGCTGATGTGATGGCCCCAGGTTATCTTCCCCAGCGCCTGATAGTCCCAGAAACGAAAAAATCCGAACCCTGTTACCGGGGGGCGGATTTTTTATGGTCAGCGAAAAGGGGGAGGGGCTTAGCCCTTCGGCGGAGAGCGGCCAAGCGCCGTGCCTATGGCGAGGAGCATACTCCCTGCGCGATTGCCATTCTATATCGAAAGGTGGAAGTCCGAACTTTCCTCTTAAATATTGTTTTCAATCTTGTCAACGAACTTGGTAAAGTGTATGGAGATGGTATTCACCTGACAGTTGCCCACAAAAGGGAGTGGTCATACGGCTTCAAACCGGATAACAAAACGGTACCCCTACCGTGTTA
>NZ_JBFODV010000209.1:0-7191 GCF_040908495.1 Aeromonas sp. R1-1
GGCTGTTGGCCTCCCTGCGTTGAGGGGAGCGCTGTACTGGTGGCGGTCCGGTAGTGAGGGCGCTGTCAGCCAGGATGGGAGCAAGATCACGAAATATAAAGAGGCGCCTCAAAGGCGCCTTTTTGCCAGCCCTTGTGATGGCTGATACATGACAAAAAGTAGGGTAGGCCATTAGATATTGTCACTGTCGGCCCCGCTGGTACAGGGGTATAACGGCCGCACATTTGCTGTACTAATGGTATAAAAATGAGTGACTTAGTTTATCTGCAAGACGAAAGCGTCAATGCCGTCCACCCCGATTTCTCCGCCCGTTTCGCCACCGTCAAAGCCAACTTTTTCTCGCGCAATCCCGATCTCTGGCCGGTTTTTCGCGAACCCGGATTTGCCACCCTCAACGAATTTCGGGCCCGTGGCCTGGCCCCCGATGCCCGCCTGAACGCCTGGCCTGATGGCCGCGCCCGCCTGGCCGATCTCTGCGAGACCATGCCGGTGCCCGCCACCATGCGCACTCCGGGCGAGCCGATGGCCGAGCTGTTGTTTGCCGCCGCGCTGTCGAAGGATTGGGAGAACCCCTCCAGTGTCGAGAACGTCATCACCATGTCGGCAGATCCCGCCATCTACGGCGCCCAGCTGGGCATTCTTGCCAACCCCAATCTGGTCTACTCCGAATACGCCGGGGTGGCCGAGGAGCTGGAGAAGAAGGTGGTGCGCCAGATTGCGCTGCTGGCAGGCTATGACCCCGAGCGGGCTACCGGCATCTTCACCCAGGGGGGGACCTTCTGTAACCTCTATGGCTACCTGCTCGGCATTCGCAAAACCTTGCCCGAGGCCAAGCACAAGGGGCTAGGCCACTATCAGGATTACCGCATCATCAACTCCCAGGGCGGTCACTACTCCAACATCACCAACCTCTCCCTGCTCGGGGTGGACATCGAGAACAAGACTATCCGCATTCAGGTCGGCGAGAACAACGACATCGATCTCGACCACCTCGAGCACACCCTGACCGCCTGTTTTGCCCTGAAACACGTGGTGCCCACCATCATGCTCACCATGGGCACCACCGACACCTTCGGGGTGGATCAGGTGAAACCCGTGTTCGAGCTGCGCAATCGCCTCTGCGAGCAGTTTGAGGTGGCGGTCAAACCTCACATCCACGTCGATGCGGCTATCGGCTGGTCGATGATCTTCTTCCTGGATTACGACTTTGCCGCCAACCCGCTCGCCATCAACAGCGCCACTCTGGCGGGGATCGAGCGCAACGTGGCGCGCTTTGCCGAGCTCAAATATGCCGACTCCTTTACCGTCGACTTCCAGAAGTGGGGCTATGTGCCCTACACCTCCAGTCTGGTGATGATTAAAGAGCAGGATGACCTCAAGGCGATGGAGAATGACCCGGAGAACTTCTCCTACTTCGAGCGGGACATTCAGGGCCAGACCCACCTGCAATCCACCATCGAGTGCTCCCGTGGCGCGAGTGGTCTGTTCGGTGCCTATGCGGCGCTCAGCTATATGGGGGTCGAGGGATATCGCACCGTGCTGGCCCACTGCCTGCAAAATGCCAATTATTTCCGCTTCCGGTTAAGCCAGCTGGGCAACGTCAAGCTGGTGGCGCAGGAGAATCAGGGGCCGAGCATCGGCTTCAAGATCTACAACCCCGAGTGGGTGAGCGATCCGGAGGCCGAGTTCGCCTTCGAGCTGGCCCGCTCCAGCGACCCTGCCTACAAGGCGCGTTTGCAGCGTAACACTGACTACCACCGCAGCCTGTTCAAGGGGCGCGGCAAGGTGGGGCTCTACACCAACTGGGTGGAGGCGGTGGCCCATTCCGACTATGACGCACGGGGCAAATACTCCTACATCGCAGGGGAGAAGGCGGTCTTTATGAACCCCGCCTGCACTCGCGAGCAGATCGACGCCTTTATCGACCATATTCGCGGTTGATGGCGGTTGCCCTGACTGCCGAGCGCGGTCAATGGTGGCAAGAGGTGGTTGGGGTGTATCACGCCAACAGATAAACAAAGGGCAAGCCAATTGGCTTGCCCTTCTGTTTTCACGACTGAATGCGAAAGCGGTGGAAAAGGCCGGGTTCAGAGGGCCAGCAGTTGCTCGTTCTCGACAATCTCGCACCCGGCGGGCAGTTTCGAGAGGGCGATCATGGCGCGGGCCACCTGACGGGCCTCGATGGCGCGCCAGCGGGCGAGCCTGCCCACCAGCAGCGGCCGAAACAGCGGGTAGATGCTCTGAAAGATCTGCTCGGAGAGGCGCGGTGGCTGGCGATCCCCGAGCAGCATGGCGGGCCGCACGATGGCGAGCCGTGGCCAGGATTGGGCCAGCAGGGCCTGCTCCATCTCTCCCTTGGTACGCGGATAGAGAGCCGGGGAACTTGTGTTGGCTCCCATGCTCGAGACCACGATCAGCCGCTGACAACCGTGACGGCGGGCCAGATCAGCAAAGGCGACCACATAGTCGAGATCGACCCGGCGAAACGCCTCGGCAGAGCCCGCCTCCTTGCGGGTGGTGCCGAGGGCACAGAAGGCGATATCCACCGGGCGGGAGAGGGTGACGCTGGCCAGATCATCAAAATTGACCGGCAGCCAGTGGTGCGCCTCCTTGCCCGGCTGGCGACAGAGCAGGGTCAGTTCATGTTCGGCAGGCAGTTGCTGCACCAGTTCGCGACCGATCAGGCCGCTGGCTCCGGCAATCAGGATCCGGCTCATGGGGATTCTCCCTGTGTCATTCGATGGTGTCGATGCCATGGTGGCTGCTCATCAGCATCAGGCAATTTGCGGGCAGCTGCAATGGGGAGAAATGACGCAGTGTTGTCGGGCAGGATGAATTACGCGGGGCAGGATAAAACAAAACCGGCGCGAGGCCGGTTTTGCGGGATATCAGAGCGGGGTATTGAAGGCTGCTGGCAGCGGGAAGTCTCCCGTCACTGTGGTCAGCCTGTCGTTGGCGAAGGTGACAGTGAGCTCTTTGCGCTCCTTGTCGCCGTGGCCCGGCTGGAATTCATAGAGGTAGTACCAGGTGTTGGGGTCAAAGCCGTCACGCAGCATGGGGGTCCCCAGCACATAGCTGACCTGCTCGCGGGTCATCCCCTGGCGCAGTTTGTCGACCTGTTTTTGTTCCACATAGTTGCCCTGGGGAATATCGATACGATAGACCAGGCTGCAACCGGAGAGGGTGAGGGCGGTCAAAGCCGCGGCAATCAGGTGTTTCATCCGCATATCGAGTTCAGATCATCCATACAGTCTTTTTGGCTCGGCAAATCATACCGACTCCCTCCACGGAAGTAAAAAGCCATTGAGCCATCAGCCAATAAAAAGGGCCGCACTGCGACCCTTTCTGGCAATCCGGCAGCCGTCACATCGCCGCGCGGAAGATGGCGACGATCTCTTCGTGGCTCGCCTGTTTCGGGTTGGTGAAGCCGCAGGCATCTTTCAGGGCGTTGCTGGCCAGGGTATCGAAGTCATCGGCCTTGACGCCGAGCTGCTCCAGACCGGCCGGGATCTTCACATCCAGCGCCAGCTGCTTGATGGCAGCAATGGCAGCGGCGGCGCCCTGCTCGTCGTTCATGGCGCTCACGTCAACACCCATGTAGCGGGCGACATCCTTCAGACGAGCGGCGCTCACCTGGGCGTTGAACGCCTGAACGTGGGGCAGCAGCACGGCGTTGCAGACACCGTGGGGCAGGTCGTAGAAACCGCCCAGCTGGTGGGCCATGGCGTGCACATAGCCGAGGCTTGCGTTGTTGAAGGCCATGCCGGCCAGGAACTGGGCGTATGCCATCTGCTCGCGGGCATGCAGGTCATCGCCGTGGTGAACGGCGGTGCGCAGGTGCTTGGCAATCAGCTCGATGGCCATCACGGCGCTGGCATCGGTTACCGGGGTGGCGATGGTGGAAACATAGGCCTCGATGGCATGGGTCAGGGCATCCATACCGGTGGCTGCGGTCAGACCGGCCGGCTTGGCCAGCATCAGCTCGGGGTCGTTGACTGACATCAGCGGGGTAACGTGCTTGTCGATGATGGCCATTTTCACGTGGCGCGCTTCGTCGGTGATGATGCAGAAGCGGGTCATCTCGGAGGCGGTACCGGCAGTGGTGTTGATGGCGATAAGCGGCAGTTGCGGCTTGGCGGAGCGATCCACCCCTTCGTAATCCTTGATGTTGCCACCGTTGGCGGCAACCAGCGCGATGCCCTTGGCACAGTCGTGGGGCGAGCCGCCACCCAGCGAGATGACGCAGTCGCAGCCGTTGGCCTTGATCATCGCCAGACCCGCTTCGACGTTGCTGGTGGTGGGGTTGGGTTTGGTCTCATCGAAAACAGCGCTTTCAATGCCATGTTCAGCCAACAGGGTGGTGAGCTTGGCGACCACACCGATCTGGTTGAGAATTTTGTCGGTGACGATCAGCGCCTTGCGGTAGCCGTAACCCTTGATATCGGCGGCAGCCTCTTGCAGACAGCCGGCACCCATCAGGTTGATTGCAGGAATATAGAACTTGAATGTAGCCATGATGGACTTCCTATAGTTAGCCATTAAGTGGTAGTTGAGCGCTAGGCTACCATCTAGAAAGGGATACAAAAGCATCTTGTTTACAACTTTACGGGGTCGATCACGAGTCGTTAATTAAGCGTTGAACCAGGCTTGACTTTCCCGCATCCAACTCGATTTGCAGAAAAACGTTTGTCAATTATTTCATTGAGTTAGCAAACGTTTTGCGCAATGTTTGTCACTGTCAATGCGTGGAAGTGTGAGGCGCTTCAAGGAATTGGAAAGCGCTTTCGACCATAGTTGGCGCCTCCCCGAAGAGGGGGGTAAAGGCTTGAAAGTATCATAAAGAATCATCTTAACTTGTGCCCTGACCATGCTGGCAGGGGGCAACCAGGAGTCCACTATGTCTGATGTATTTCACTTGGGTTTGAAGAAAGCGGATCTGCAAGGCGCCACCCTGGCGATCGTCCCCGGTGACCCCGAGCGCGTGAAGCGTATCGCAGAGTTGTTGGACAACCCGGTGCACCTGGCCAGCCATCGTGAATTCACTACCTGGCGCGGCGAGATGGACGGCAAGGCTGTGATCATCTGCTCTACCGGTATCGGTGGCCCGTCCACCTCCATCGCGGTAGAAGAGCTGGCCCAGCTGGGTATCAGCACCTTCCTGCGCATCGGCACCACCGGCGCCATCCAGCCGCACCTGAACGTGGGTGACGTGATCGTGACCACCGGTTCCGTGCGCCTCGACGGTGCCAGCCTGCACTTCGCGCCGATGGAGTTCCCGGCCGTGGCCGACTTCGACTGCACCACCGCGCTGGTCAACACCGCCAAAGAGCTGGGTTCCAAGCTGCACATCGGTGTGACTGCCTCCTCTGACACCTTCTACCCGGGTCAGGAGCGTTACGACACAGTTTCCGGCCGCGTAGTGAGCCGTTTCCAGGGTTCCATGAAAGAGTGGCAAGCCATGGGCGTGCTGAACTATGAGATGGAGTCCGCAACCCTGCTGACCATGTGCTCCAGCCAGGGCCTGCGTGCCGGTATGGTGGCTGGCGTTATCGTCAACCGTACCCAGCAAGAGATCCCGAACGCCGAGACCATGGCGAAGACCGAATCTGATGCCATCAAGATCGTACTGGGCGCTGCCCGCAAGCTGATCTGATAGCACCACAAAGAGTGGGGGGTGGGGGCCGTTGCGAAAGCACGGCCCCTATCTTTATCCGCCGTTTACCGCTTTTCCTCTCCCGTCACCCCTTTCTCTATTCCCGCCGCACTCGCGTCTATTGCCATCTACTGACGACCTCTACTGATTGCTCCTAAAAAGGCGCTGCACAGTGGATCTGCATCGGATCTCCGCTCACCGGATGAGTAAAATCCAGCTCGCTGGCATGCAGCATCAGCCGCGGTGCCTGTTCGCAGCCGGGTTGCAGCAGGCCGCCATAGAGATCGCAGCCGAGGATGGGGTGGCCCAGCAGCTGACTGTGGATGCGCAGCTGATGGGTGCGGCCGGTCTCCGGCACCAGTCGTACCCGGGTCAAAGGCACGGTCTGCCCCTGCATCTGCTGCGCCAGCCGCTCAATCACCTGATAGCGGGAGCGGGCGGGTTTGCCGCTGGCGGCGCAAATATTCATCAGCGGAAAGAGGGCCGGATCCTTGGCGATGGGGGCGTCGATAACTCCTTCGTCGTCAATCAGATGACCGCAGAGCAGGGCGCTGTAGGCCTTGCTCACCGCCCGCTGACTGAACTGCTGGCAGAGCAGGGCATTGATGGCCTTGTTTCTGGCCACCACCATGATGCCTGAGGTGCCAAAATCGAGGCGATGCACCAGGGTGCAGCCGGGGAAATCCTGCACCAGTCGATAATGAACAGAGTCGAGATTCTGCGGATTTTTGCCCGAGAGGCTCAGCAGGCCGCTCGGCTTGTTGATGAGCAGCAGGTGCTCATCTTCGAACAGGATCTCGATGGCAGCCTCGCAGGGCGGGGCGATAAAGATGTCGACGATAACAGACATAGGGGGCACGGGCAGAAAACGGGGGGCCATCATACCCAAGTGGCGGGTAAGGCGCGAATCGGCGTAGCGGATGCGCTCGCCACACCATTCCCTCATTGCGGCCTGCTGCTGGCTGGCCGTGACAGTGCGAAGGTAACTGATTGAAAAAAATCAGGAACCGTTTTGTGACCCCCTCCCGAGTTCAGCCGCTGCGAGCTTGCTAAGGTAGGGCTCCCTTTGATGTTGTAAGGAGTCTCTCCATGGCACTGCCCGTTATTCTCGATTGTGATCCCGGCCACGACGACGCCATCTCCCTCATTCTGGCGCTGGCCAGCCCAGAACTTGACGTATTGGCAGTTACCACCAGCGCGGGCAACCAGACGCCGGACAAGACCCTCAACAATGCCCTGCGCATCCTCACCTTGCTGGGGTGTGACGATATTCCGGTGGCGGCAGGGGCGCCGAAACCGCTGGCCCGGGAGCTTATCATCGCCGATAACGTCCATGGCGAATCGGGCCTCGATGGCCCCAAGTTGCCGGATCCCGCCTTTGCGCCACAGGCCATGACTGGGCTTGAATTGATGGCCAAATGTCTGCGCGAGAGCCTAGAACCTGTGACCCTGGTGCCGACCGGCCCGCTCACCAATATCGCCCTGCTGCTGGCGGCTCACCCGGAACTAAAGGGCAAGATCGCCCGCATCGTATTGAT